>JBDRGC010000171.1:0-12888 GCA_043818215.1 Chloroflexota bacterium
GGACCGCATTCTCGATGCTATTAGTGGCTTGACGCGTCGCCCCAAAGCATCTCTTACGCCCGAAGAAGAAACAACCGCTAAGACTTTTCTGATTGTGGGTTTAGGCAATCCCGGCCGTAAGTATCGCAGTAACCGGCATAATATAGGTTTTATGCTGGTTGACCGTCTGGCCAAGCGACTGGAAGTGATTTTTACGCGCACCCAATCTAAAGCTCTAGTCACCGACGGCCGCTACCAGGGGCACAAAATCATCCTTGCCAAACCCCAAACCTATATGAACAATTCCGGTCAGGCTGTCTGCGCAGTGGTCAAATTTTTCAAGCTGCCCCTGGAAAACCTGCTGATAGCCTACGACGATGTAGACCTGCCCCTGGGCAGCCTCCGCATCCGTCCCACGGGTGGTTCTGCCGGACAAAAAGGGATAAAATCCATCATCCAGCAACTTGGCACGCAAAACTTTCCCCGCCTGCGGCTTGGCATTGGGCGACCCCCGGGGCGTATGGATGCAGCTGCCTACGTTCTGCAAGACTTTCCCGAAACCGATGAATTATCGCTCCTGCTCGACCGTGCCGCCGACGCTGCGCTGACCTTCGCCGCCGAGGGCATAGAGGCTGCCATGACGCGCTACAACAGGGCTGAGGACTGACCGCCGACCGCCGACCGCCGACCACTGACTCGCTGACTCGCCCCTACCCCCAGACCTTCCAGATTTCCGAAAACCTGGAAGGTCTTAACTCGCTGACTGGCTGACTCGTCACTCAATGTCATTAAGTTAATGGCCGGTGGCTGTCGGATCACGGATCCGACAGGAGCAAAACCAGGAGGATTGACTCGCTGACTCGCTGACTCGCCGACTCGCCACTCGCCACTCGCCACCCGCCACTCGCCACCCGCCACCCGCCATCCGCCACCCGCCACCCGCCATCCGCCATTCGCCATCCGCCACTCGCCACCCGCCACTCGCCACTCTCGACCCATGTCCCTCGACTCGCTGACTCGCCGAATCGCTGACTCGCTTGCTTTCCAAGAGATCGTCGCGGCTGTCCAATCCGGCACACCTCTTTCCAATCTGGGCCTGCCGCGGGCCGCACGTTTGCCGGTATTGGTCGCTTTGCGGCGCGCCCTCAATGTCCCTATTCTGCTGCTCACCGGCCGCACGAACTTCGCCCTCACCCTGGCAGACGAACTTAACCTTTGGGAAGCAGAGGCCCCCCAACTTTTCTTCCCCGAGCCCAACCCTCTCTTCTACGAAAACGCCCCGTGGGGGGTGACTACCCGCCGCGACCGTCTCATCGTCCTCACCCGGCTCGCCGCCAGCCAAATCCCCGGCTCACAATCTCTAATTCCCAATCTCCAATCTCCAATCTCCAATCTCCAATCTCCAATCTCCAATCTCCAATCTCCAATCTCCAATCTCCAACCCCCAATCATCATTGCGCCGGCCCGCGCCGTGATGTCCCGCACTCTGCCGCGGCGTGATTTCATCAAAGCCACGCGTTCCATCAAACCCGGCCAGGGTTCTTCTGTCCAGAGGCGAAGTAACACTCAACCCAGCGAACTAGCCCGCAATTGGGTCTCACTGGGCTACGAACCCGTCAACACGGTTATCGCTCCGGGGCAGTTTGCCCGCCGCGGCGGCATCCTCGATATCTGGCCTCCCGCCGACCACCACCCCACTCGGATCGAATTCTTCGACGACGAAATCGAAACCCTGCGCCATTTCAACCCCGCCACCCAACGCAGTATCGCCGTCCACGACCGTATCTTGATAACCCCGGCCCGGGAGTTCATCATCAGCTCCTTAGGGTCTCCAAAAACCCAAAGGGGCTCCAATGGCGACGATGGCGAGGAAATCTCCGAATTCCACATTCCTCTCATCCACCCCAGCCCGGCAGGTATTCTCGACTATCTGCCGCGTAACGCCCTGGTTATTGTCGAACACAGCGATGCCTTCCGGGATACAATCCAGGACTTGGAAGAACAAGCCATCGCCCTGCGGCAGGATTATATCGAGGCCGGGATCATTCCTGAAGATTTTCCCATCCCGTATCTAACCTGGGACCAGATCCAAGATTCTCTATCTATCAAGCCAACGCTGGAACTGGGGCCGGTAACCGCAGCCGACGAGTCACAGGGCAAAGTGCCCCCACTGGCTGATAGATTCAGCCCCAACCCTCGTTTTGGGGGTCAAGTTAAACCCCTGTTGGAACATTTGGCCCAAACCGCTACCCGCGGCGATCAAGTCGTGATTGTTTCCCGCCAGGTCACCCGGCTCAAGGAACTGTGGCAAGAGCAGTACCGCCCACTTTCGCTGCCGCAGCCGGCCCCCATTTTTGTAAAGGGCAGCCTGACCGATGGGTGGAAGTTCACCACCGACGAATCTCCCAATATCCATCTTCTCACCGACGGCGAGATTTTTGGATGGCAACGTCCTCGACCGCGCCAACGTCACCGCACGGTTGCCGAGGCCCCCGAGGCCGCCTACGCTAACTTGAAAACCGCCGATTGGGTGGTGCATGTCGATCACGGTGTAGGCCAGTTCGCGGGGCTGGTACGCCGCTCCATCGAGAATATCGAGCACGAATACCTGTGCCTGGAATATGCCGACGGGGATCAACTCTTCGTTCCCATCCACCAGGCAGACCGGGTAACGCGCTACGTCGGCCCCAGCAGCCGCGCCCCCAACCCCACCCGTCTAGGCGGTACCCAGTGGACAACCGTCAAGAACCGGGTCAAAAAGGCCGTGGAAGACATGGCCGAAGACCTGCTCGAATTGTACGCCAACCGCAGCGTCATTCAAGGGTATGCCTTCGGCCCCGACTCATCCTGGCAGCAGGAATTGGAGTCCAGTTTCCCATATATCGAGACCGACGACCAGGTGAGCGTGCTGGCCGAGGTCAAACGCGATATGGAAACTCCCCGGCCCATGGACCGCCTGATTTGCGGCGATGTGGGCTATGGAAAAACCGAGGTAGCCCTGCGAGCAGCCTTCAAGGCCGTGATGGATGGCAAACAAGTGGCTATACTGACGCCCACAACAGTGCTGGCCCAGCAGCACTACCACACTTTCCGTGACCGTCTGACAGCATTTCCGGTGGATGTGGAAATGCTCTCTCGCTTCCGCACCCCCCAGCAGCAACACAATATCTTATTCCGTCTGGCGCAAGGCAGCATCGATATCGTCATTGGCACCCACCGTCTGTTTTCTGGGGATGTGGAATTCAAAGACCTGGGGCTGTTGATCATCGACGAAGAACAGCGTTTTGGTGTCACGCATAAAGAGGCCTTGAAACAGATGCGCACCGAGGTGGATGTGCTGACCATGACTGCTACTCCCATCCCGCGGACACTTTACATGACTCTAACAGGGGTGCGCGATATCTCTACGATTTCTACCCCGCCCGAAGAGCGGCTGCCCATCATCACGCACGTGGGGCCATACTCGCCGCGGCTGGTGCGGCGAGCCATCTTGCGAGAATTGGAACGCGGTGGGCAGATATTCTTCGTTCATAATCGCGTGCAGACTATCAGGGCCATCCACGGCCATCTGTCAAAACTGGTGCCCGAGGCGCGCATTGGCATTGCTCACGGTCAGATGCCTGAAGCAGAACTCTCCAAACGCATGCAGGAATTCACCGCCGCGAAGATCGATATTCTACTCTCGACTTCTATCATCGAGTCGGGGTTGGATATTCCCAACTCCAATACGTTGATCGTTGATCGGGCCGACACTTTCGGCCTGGCTCAGCTTTATCAATTGCGCGGGCGTGTGGGGCGAGGGGCGCAGCGAGCCTATGCATATTTCTTCAAGCACCGCAGCAAGTCGCCCACCCCTGAAGGCCGCCAGCGATTAGAAACGCTCGCCGAGAACACTCAACTTGGGGCCGGTTTCACCATAGCCATGCGCGATCTCGAGATCCGCGGGGCGGGGGATATTTTAGGAACGCGGCAGCATGGGCATATTGCGGCTGTGGGGTTTCACCTGTACACCCGTCTGCTTGCGGAGGCGGTGAAACGCAAACGCGAGGCCCGCGGTCTTCCTATAGATAAAAGCAGCCTGGTATTCAGCGCTCACCGCCCTCTGGTAACGGTAGATCTTCCGCTGCACGCCAATATTCCCACAGATTACGTCCCCAACCAGGATATGCGGCTGGGGCTGTACCGCCGGATGGCAGAAGTTCGAACCTCGGATGAAATCGAAGCCCTGGCAGCTGAATTTGCGGATCGCTTTGGGATGCCTCCACCCGCGGTGCGGAATCTGCTCTACCAGATGAAGGTCAAAATTCTGGCGGCTGCTGCCGGTTTGTCCAGTGTCAGCACCGAGAATAGGCAGCTTGTGCTGAGATACCCCAAGGATGTCACTCCCCCGCCACGGCCAGACCTCAACCCACAAGTCCGCGCCGGGAAAACCGCTTATTGGGTGCGGCTGCCCGCCGATTTCGAGACATGGTCGGCATTGCTTTTGGATACTCTTATAGCGTTGGGAGATGCGGCAGTTTTCTGATATAGACTTTTAGATAAAGATTTTGTCTTGGTGTGTCATCGCGAGCCAACGCCTTCCGGCATAGCAGTTTCCTCCACCCCGAGGGAGATTGCTTCGGCGGTGAGGCTGCCTCGCAATGACATTGGTCACTCAAAATACGCATCGAACAAATCCTTCCATTCCGGATTCATCTGCTCAACCAAATCCAGCTTCTTTTGGCGCGAACCTGCTTTGATCTGCTTCTCACGCGCAATCGCTGCCTTCACATCCTCGCCACACTCGAAATAGACTAGCTTGTGGATATTGTATTTGCTGGTGAACTTGCTCCCTTTTCCAGAGCGATGTTCCAAGACACGGCGGTGTAAATTGTTGGTCACACCTGTGTATTGAACCGTATTATGAGCATTGGTCATGATGTAAACGCAGTATTGTTTTTCAGGCATAATGTCCTCAACTGACTGTCACTGCGAGCGGAGTTTACGGAGCGTGGCAGTCTCCTCATCCCGCGGGGGATTGCTTCGGCGGTGAGGCTGCCTCGCAATGACAGCCCTTGTCACTCCCCCGAAGGGGACTCCATGTGCGAGCCGACGCTTTCCTGCCTGGCAGTCTCCCTCATCCCGCGGGGGATTGTTTCGGCGGTGAGGCTGCCTGGCAATGACTGTCATCACGAGTGTCTTCCCAGCGCAGCGATCTCCCTCACCTCACCCAAATAGCTCTGTGTGACTGCCAGTTCTCGCAAGCTGCAATTCATCATCCTCAATACGGTAGATGAGCAGCCAGTCTGGTTGGATGTGGCACTCTCGAAATCCTTTCCAATTTCCTCCCAAAGCATGATCCCGGTACTGTTCGGCGAACGGCTTTTGGGTAACCAGGGTGTTGATCGCGATTTCTAGCCTGGACAGGGAATTTTTTTGTCGTTGCAAGCGCTTCGCATCCCGCTGGAATTGGGTGGTTTGTCGAATTATTAGCGGCATCGTTATTTCTTCCAATCGGCAAACAACTCGTCCGTGGTTTGGAATACCTGCCCACCCCCGCTTTCCAACTCTATCATGGCCGCTAAGGTCTCGGCGTTGGGCTTTTTGGCAGCCGGTTGAAAAGGAAGGCCGCCTCTGTTGACGACCTGTTTCAAGAAAATACGAATGGCTTCTGCAGTGGTCATGCCGATCTCGGTTAAAATTGCCTCAGCCTCTTGTTTTAGTTCGGGACTAATGCGTGCCTGTACGGTAATATTTGACATAGAACACTCTCCTGTGAAATGAATGGCAACGGGATGATTGCATTATACAACAAGATGCCTGCAATTTGCAATCTTTTGACGGCAATGTCGTCGCCTACGTCGCCGCGGCCGGGGGATTGCTTCGGCGGTGAATCTGCCTCGCAATGACAATTGGGCAAGTAGAGTCAAAACATTATCCTAACATCTATAGCAACATTTGCGTACCCCGGTTTATGAGTTCTTTGACAGTCAGGAAATGGAAAGGTATAATCATCGGTCGGCATCTGGACTGGAGGTATCTTCTCAAGAAAGAGATTTGAAAAGGTTCACGATACACCAAAGGTGTGTTGCGAACCCTCCTTCTTCATCTTTGTTGGGATGATACTGAGTATTATATTTGGAGAGTGGCATTATGGAAGCAGAAGTTAAAATTTCCCAGAGTATTGATGATATAAATAGGAAAGACGAATTTACTGGCACAGTTACAAAAATACTGTTAGCAGGAGCGGTTATCGATATTGGTGTGGATATCCCTGGGATAATTCATATTTCACAACTGCAAGAAGAACCTGTCAACCGGGTAGAAGATGTACTTGAGATCGGTCAGACCGTCAACGTTTGGGTCAAGCGAGTATTCCCAAAGAAAAAACGACTTGAATTGACGATGATCGCACCTTTGCCACTTGAATGGCGCGAGATAAAAGAGGGAGCGGTGGTGAAGGGTAAAGTCACTCGGCTAGAGAAATACGGCGCTTTTGTCGAGATCGGTGCGGAGCGCCCTGGTTTAGTACATATCAGCGAGTTGGCGCACGGGTATATTCAAACTCCCAATGATGCAGTCAAGGCCGGTGACGAAGTGGAAGTCAAAGTTCTGAGCGTGAACCGTCGCCGTAAGCAAATCAAATTGAGCATGAAGGCTTTGATGGACAATCCAGTTGAAGCGATCAAGAAAGTCAAACAACAAATGGAAGAGGATGATAAATCCGAACTGCCAATACCCACCGCTATGGAGATGGCGTGGCGGCAGGCTCAGGAACGTTCACAGCAAGACAATGGAAAGATTGACGATCATCCCTCTAAAAAATACTTGGCAAAAAACAATGAGTTAGACGGTATCTTATCTCGCACCCTGGAACATCAGGTAAAGACCGCCGCGTAATAAGTCTGAACAACAAGTTCATATAATAATTAGGTCTTACGCAGTTCGCACCCTTCGATACAGTTCTTGCAGAACCACTCAGGATGCGAACTGCGGAAGTCCTAATTAAACAAAACCCCGCTTGTCTTCGACAAGTGGGGTTTTGTTATACAGGGTTGCTGGTATTTGCGCGAACTTCGCCGGTCTATGTTCCCATTGGAACCGGTGTACCGCCGTTCTTTGCAACCGGCGACGGGAAAATACTCTCGAATTCATCCCTATTGACGGTCTCTATTTCTATCAGGCGTTGAGCCACTGCATCCAGTCTGTCACGATACCTGGTCAGAATTTGTCTGGCCTGGTCATACGCGTCGCCTACCAATTTCCGTACTTCCTGATCGATTTTCTCGGCAATAGCTTCAGAGTAATCACGCTGCTCGGAGATTTCCCGGCCCAAAAAGATCAGTTCTTCTTTCTGACCGTAAACCATTGGGCCTAGAGAGTCGCTCATTCCAAGACGGGTCACCATAGCTCGGGCCATGCGGGTCACTCGCTCCAAGTCATTGGATGCGCCCGATGTAATATCGTTGAAGACCAATTCTTCAGCAGCGCGGCCGCCAAGCAAACCAACCATATCCGCAATCAGTTTCTTCTTGGACATCAGAGTACGGTCTTCTTCCGGCAGAATGAGTGTATAGCCACCGGCCATACCACGTGCGGTTACCGAAACTTTATGGACAGGATCGCCCTCCGGGAGTGCGTGGGCCACTACTGCGTGCCCGGCCTCATGGTAAGCGATTATCCGCTTTTCGGCGGGGCTGATCAAGCGGCTCTTGCGTTCAGGGCCAGCGATGACCCGTTCGATGGATTCTTCGAATTCTTCGTGCTCGATCACTTTCTTATCGCGGCGGGCGGCTAAAATTGCGGCCTCATTGACCAGATTCTCGATGTCCGCGCCCACGAATCCCGGAGTCGACCGGGCTACCACTTCCAAATCCACGTCGTTGCCTAGGGGCTTGCCGCGGACATGTACCTGGAGAATAGCCTCGCGGCCGCGGATATCGGGGCGATCTAAAATCACACGGCGGTCGAAACGTCCAGGCCGCAGCAAAGCCGGGTCTAACACATCCGGGCGGTTGGTGGCAGCCATTAAAATCACGTTGGTGTCGGTATCAAAGCCATCCATCTCTACCAGCATCTGGTTGAGGGTTTGCTCGCGTTCGTCATGACTGCCGCCGAGTCCCGCACCGCGCTGACGGCCCACGGCGTCGATCTCGTCCACAAAAATGATGCAGGGAGAGTGTCGCTTGGCCTGGGCGAACATATCACGCACGCGGCTGGCCCCCACGCCGACGAACATTTCCACGAATTCGGAACCCGAAATAGAGAAAAATGGCACCCCGGCCTCACCCGAGATGGCCTTAGCCAGCAGGGTTTTACCTGTTCCCGGAGGACCAACCAACAAAACTCCCTTCGGGATGCGTGCCCCTAAAGCAATGAATTTCTCCGGCTCGCGCAGAAATTCGACCACCTCTTCAAGCTCTTCTTTGGCTTCTTCCACTCCGGCGACATCTTCGAAGGTTACCGTCGGCTTGTCACCGCTCATGCGAGCACGTGATTTCCCAAAGGCCATGGCGGCATTATTGGTACCCTGTGCCTGCCGGAAGATAAACCAGAACATAACCACAAGCAAAAGGAGCGGGGCCACGTAACTGAAGATCGTAATAAGCCCTACCCAGGCGCCAGGAGCCTTGACCTCGATGATCACGTTCTCCGGGTTGAGTTCCGCGGTGGTTACACCCAATTCCTTCAACTGTTCCACCAATGTCGCCGCGGTTTCTTTGTGTGAAGTCCCTTCACTTCCATCGTCATAGATTATACGCAATTGATTTTCATCTTCGACAATGCGATTGATCCTACCGCTCTTGATCAGCATGGCAACTTCATTGATTGTCAACGCTTCTTGAACGACCTCAGTCTGCTGAAAGTTAAAAAACAGCAAAACAGCTATGGCAACAATAAATAGCACGTATATAAAAGAAGACCTGCCTCGATCTGAATTCACAAAAACCTCCAAACTTCATTAAAACCTTTCGCAACGGTTAAGCTCACTGGATTTCACGGGGCGCATAGGAGTAAAATTCCAGTGCAGCGATTTGTTATGTGTTTTGAACACTTTTTATTCAACTTCAAAATTCTCAGACTTAAAGTTACTGTAATATCTGCCATTTTTTGCTGTAAATTTAAGCACACAATAATCCGAATCTGTTACCCCCTTTGGATAATACATTTCATCTCCATCTCGCCAGATCATCTCTTTTGTCTTGCTGTCGTGCAAGACTTCCATTGTTCCCTTAAGCATAACACCTCTAAAAAATCTTTTATCATAGAAATATACACATGCCCTTGAATTATCAGTGTATTGCTTTACTCTCATGGAAGATGTGTTGGTTGTAAAGTATAGATGCTTTATACCTTCTCTTTTTCTTGGTGGAAGCATTGCTTTTGTATTAAGGGAACCAGTCTCATCAACAGAACTTATTATCGATACGGTTGTTTTATCAATCATGTTGCCAATAGTTTGCACAACATCTCTCATTTAATTTTCTCCTTCATTTTTACACATAACGGTTGGCTTCACCCGCGCAGCGGGTGCGGTCAAGAGCCTTCACTACAAGACACCCTGAAAGCGCGTGTGGCCGCCGATTTCAGGCGGCGATAGCCGCGTCGGGTGCAAGCCGTTGTTGGGCAGCCTTGACATTGCACACTTAACACTTGATTACACCAGGGTGTTTTCTGAATAGTTCTTCATTTCTGTGAAAAGCTCCCACGCCTCCGCATATCCAAAGAATGAGAGATCAAGATGGGTTCCATCCATAGCGGATGTGATACTGCGACCTTTCCAACTGACAGGCAACAGACTCTTATCATGTTTTCGAAACTCAAACCTAAAGTGGTGGGAAACACAATTGCGAATCATTCGGGCAAACTGATACCACGGTTGACCAGCGAAGGACGAAGTTTGACTCGAAGCGTCGCAGTAGTTCTTGATAAGTTCAAAGGACTCTTTAACCACGGCTCTGAGTAGCATCTTTATGAATTCCTTCATCGCTATGTCTCTATCTTTGGGCACTCGGAGTAAATCAGCAACTTGGGCAAATGTGAGCGTATATGTCCCAAACTTGCAAGATGATTTCTCCAAGATCGGATACGATTCTTCACTGGCGAACAAAGCACTCGCTGCAAGACCAAGAATGTAGTTATTCTTCGCGTTCTCAAGTTGAGATAATAATTCATCTATTGTCATTCAGATGGCTCCTCAAATAGATAGTCACGCGACACAAGGCTGTAGGGCGTTAGGCTGCCCAATTTGTGATTATACCAATCTATAGCCGCATACGGTAGCCATGAAATGATGCAAATTCAATTCTAATAAGTTTCTAATGGCAAGTGGCGGGTGGCGGGTGGCGGGTGGCGATTGGCGATTGGCGATTGGCGAGTGGTGAGTGGCGAGTGGCGAGTGGCAGGTGGCGGGTGGTAGACATAATCTCCAATCTCCAATCTCCAATCTCTAATCTCTAACCCCCAACATCACCGCAAGTAACTTTTCAGCTAGAGCAATTCGATCAAAATGCTCTTCTACATACCGGCGTCCATTTTGGCCCAGGATGCGCCCACTTTGGCGATCACCTGCCAAAGTACGGATGGCGGCCGCGAGGGATTCCGCGTCCCCTGGGGGTACGGGAATCCCACCCTGGGCTGATTCCACCACATCCTGGATCACACCACCAATCGCCAAAATCACCGGGCGTCCGGCGGCCATATAATCGAAAACCTTATTTGGGTAGACGGTTTTGTACATCTCGATAGGTTTGAGAATGGCGATGCAAGCATCCGCGGCGGCCAAGGCTTGCGTCATCTCGGTCTTTGGCACCGGAGGGATGAAATACACATTGGTCAGATTCATCTCAGCCGCGCGTTCCACCAACGCAGGCTTCTCCTTGCCATCGCCCAACAGCACAATAGCAATTTCAGGTTGATCGCGAAGTTGCACAGCCGCATCGAGCACCACCCCCAAATCATTGGACATACCATGCGCTCCCGCATAGAGAGCCACAAACTTACCTTCCAGCCCGTGAGCGCGCCGGAAATCAGCCCCATCGTTTTCGGGATGGAACATGGCTGTGTCCGCCCCGTTGGGAACCAGTTCAACCTGGCGGACGCCGCGGGCCTCGACGTGTTCGATGAATCCGGGAGAGTTGACCACGAGAGCGTCAGCATTCCGGTAGAGAAATCGCTCTAGCCACTCAGAGGCTCGAATCAATATCCGGTTTTGCAACACTCCCACAGCAATAGCGAAGGCCGGCCACAGGTCACGCACCTCGAACAAAAACGGAACTCGCTTCAGGCGGGCCAGCAACCAGGCCGTCGCCCCTTGGAAAATGGGCGGCGAGGTTCCCCAAATCAAATCCACATCTTTCACACGCAAGCCAGTGACGAAGGATGTCACCATGAAGCTCAAAAAACTAAATACTCGATGGACGAAGGAACGGTGCAGGGCTGAATATGTGTAAGCACGCAGTATGATGACCCCATCCTTGTTCCCTCCCCTATCAGGGGATGGATAAGATGGGGTGGATGTGTCACCCGTCAAATAACTGACCGGGCTGGCGATGATAGTCACACGATGCCCACGGTCGGCCATGAAACGAGCCAATTCGTGGTGCCGGGTGCCGCCGGGTTCGTCGAGGGCAGCGAAAGCCTGGTGGATGAGGAGGATGTGCATGTTGGGGATTGGGGATTGGAGATTGGAGATTGGGGATTGGTAAATTGGTAAGTTGGTAAATTGGGGATTGGAGATTGGAGATTGGAGATTGGAGATTGGGGATTGGTAAATTGGTAAGTTGGTAAATTGGGGATTGGTAGGTTGGTAAGTTGGTAGATTGGTAACTGAGAAGTTGGTCAATCATGAGTCACGGTTAGCTCGTGAGCAGTAAATCTGGGCTGTGCGAGATCGTTGTTGTCTATGACCACGTCAGCGAGTTCCAACGGGCGTACTGTTTGCAGGTAGATACTTTGGCCGGGGACGTAGCGGCGCGCATATTGCGCTCGAAGCTCATCGGTGGAATATTCCGGGTTGCGTTGGGCATCTCGCGCCACGGCCCGCTCGACCGAGACCGCGAAATCCACGTTTACGAAGATGCGAAAATCCCAGCAATCATTCAATTCCGGGCGCAGGAGGAAGATGCCATCGAAGAGCAAAATGGCGTCTTGGTGGGATTCACGCGTGGGTTCATGGGTGGGCGCGTCGGCCCGGTAATCGAACACGGCCCGGAGGTATTTCCGGTTCCCATCCGGCCCCAATGGAATCAGCAACCTATCCCGGATGGCCTGGTAATCAAAAGAATCCAGGTAATATCCTTCGGGAGAATCCGCTCCCCGTTGATAGCGGATAACACGCGGGTTGTGGAATCCATCCGCCGATGCCCGGATGGCCGGTCGCCCGCGCGCTTCGATGAGCGGAGTTAACTCGTTTGCCAGCATAGTCTTCCCCGCCGCGTCCACCCCGTCGATGGCAACCCGTACCGGATGCGCCAGGACTACAGCGACGATGAAGTCGGCCAGTTGTTCGACAACGTTGGAACGAGTACACATTAGCAATCTCAGAGTCGCCCCTGCAAGCGGTTTCGGAAATTACGCAGCCAAAGCAAAATCCGCATTGCAAGCACTTTCCAGGCAGGGAATCGTTCTTCTCTCATCACCGGCTTGGCGTCTTCTTTCAGCGCATCTGCAATGATTTCAGACACCGAAGGTGCCAATCTCGATGGTAAATCATCTGGCAAAAACCAATCGACTTGCAGCGTCTCTGGGCCTTGCTGAATCGCCTCTCCACCCACAACATGTCCACGGTAGACATAGCGCACCGTCCCAAATTGGGAGCGATAATATTCACCAACGAAACAATCGATGTCAATATGATATCCGGTTTCCTCGAACGTCTCCCGGACAGCCGCCTGCTCTGGTGTCTCACGGTCTTCCAAACCGCCACCC
>JBDRGC010000172.1:0-10085 GCA_043818215.1 Chloroflexota bacterium
GGGGATTGGGGATTGGGGATTGGGGAATGGGGATTGGGGATTGGGGAATGGGGATTGGGGATTGGGGAATGGGGATTGGGGATTGGAGATTGGAGATTGGAGATTCGCCACCCGCCGCCACTCGCCACTCGCCACCCGCCTCCTGCATCCTGCATCCTGCATCCTGCCTCCCGCCTCCTGCCTCCCGTATCCTGCCTCCCGCCCCCCCCCCCCCGCGATTCGCCAATAGCCCATCGCCCCCCCCCCCCCCCCCCCCAGTCCCTCGGCCGGCGCACTCTCTATATTCACATTCCCGGCTGTGCGTCGCTAAAAGAGAAACGCCATCGTCTCAAACCGCTGTTGGCGCGCCTGCACCGCGAGTTCAATATCTCGGTGGCCGAAATAGACCATCACGATGTCTGGCAAAGCACGGTCATCGGCTGCGCGCTGGTCAGCAACGACAACGGGCACACCCAGCGATCCCTGCAAAAAATCGTTCAGTGGGTCGAAAGCCATTGGCCGGATGTCACCCTGGTCGATGAATATATCGAACTGATCTAATCATCTAAATGGAGAAATTACTAACTTTTCACCCCCATTTTTATGCTTTTTTCGCAATCAGGAAAACTTCTCAACACAGTTAGTGTTATAATATTACTTAGTTTCGCTTTATAAGTGCAACAAAGTCGAAGGATTTGATAAGTTGTGCATACATCTAGTTTTCCCATTAGTGTCATCACCAGTAAACCGGCAAATGAACATTGCTGGCAAGGGGGTACTACGTTAGAACTGCGTCGCTGGATTATTCTTATCAGCGGCGCGGTTTGTTTTTAAGCGGCGCGAACAGAATTTGGCGCGAAAAAACGCTTGAAGAAAGGAGGTGGCTGAGAGACAAATAACTGTACTACTGTGCTACTACTCATCGTTTCGATAACTACTAGATTGTCGTAATAAAGGAGTAAACATGAACGCGTTAATTATCTTAATCTTTGCTGCTGTTTGTCTCTATATTGGGTATGGCTGGTATGGCAAGAAAATTGACCGGGATATCATCCAGCCTAACCCAGATAAAGCAACCCCAGCAACCATGTATATGGACGGAGTGGACTTTACCCCGGCCAGCAAGAATGTGCTTTTCGGCTACCAGTTCAAGTCCATCGCCGCCCTAGGTCCTATCGGCGGGCCGATTGTGGCTGCACAGTATGGCTGGTTGCCAGGCCTGTTGTGGATCATCTTCGGCACCTTCTTCATCGGTTGGGTGCAGGATTATGCCAGCATCATCGTGCCGATGCGCTCGGATGGTGATACCTTCGGGGCCTTGAGCTATAAGCTCATCTCGCCGCGCGCGCGTGGCATCTTGCTGATATTCATCTACATCTACCTGCTGCTGATTATGGGCGCCTTCGGCCAGGTCATTGGCATCAACTTCTTGTCCAATCCCGCGGTGCCTGTAGGCGTTCTGGCAGTGATCCTGATGGGATTGCTGGCCGGTCAGATGACCTACAAGATGAAGAAGGACATTATCCTCACCACCGTCATCACCGTGGTTGTAACCTTCATCGGCATCTGGCTGGGGACTCTTTCGGGAATCACCAGCTTCTTCTCGAACCTCAACACCTCTCTGGGTGCTAACACGAAGTATTTCTGGTCGATCATCTTCGCCATCATCTGCTACCTGGGAGCGGTACTCCCCATCTGGCGATGGGCACAGCCCACCAATTACGTTTCATTCTGGGTTATCGCCCTGGGTATGGTGGGCGGCGTCCTCGGCATGACCATCTGGACATTCCAGGGAGGGGCCACCTTCGGCGACTTCCCGGCCTTCACCGGCTGGTCAGTTGCAGGACTGGGGCCGCTATGGCCAATCCTGTTCGTGACGATTGCCTGCGGGGCTATCTCCGGCTGGCACAGTCTGGTTTCCAGTTCTGGCACCGCGCGGCAGATCGAAAAGGAAACCGACGCACTGCCAATCGGCGGCGGCGCGATGTGGATGGAAATGATTCTGGCTGTCATCTCTCTATTGACCGCCACCGCGGCCACCGGCGGATGGGATGCCTACCTGGAAGCCTATGCCGCCGGTCAGTACGGCGTCTTCGCTGTAGGTCTGGCCAACTTCCTCAGCCACATCGGCATTCCCACTGCCTTCGGTATACCATACGGTATGGTCTTCCTGACCATCATGGGCCTGACCATCTGCTACTTGGTGGTGCGCTTCATGCGCGTGGCCAGCGCTGAACTACTGGGTGACGCCATCCCGGCGATGAAGAACATGCACGTCGGTGCTATCGTGGCTCTGATCCTCTCCCTGATCGTCATCTGGACCGGCGTATGGCAGACGATCTGGGTGCTCTTCGGCGGGGCCAACCAGATGATGGCATCCCTGGCTCTGTTGATCATCACTGTGTGGTTGATGTCCCAGGGGAAGAAGTATGGCTGGACTTTCTGGCCTTGCATTTTCATGTACATCACCACCATCGCAGCCCTGGTATATACCGCATTCTGGAAAGCTCTACCCGCAGCCCTCGCTGGAACGAAGGTCACTGGTAATATCATCGCTGTCGTCGTTGCAGTGATATTGCTTGTCTGCGCTCTGATTCTCGGCTACGATGGCGTGTTAGCAATAAACCGCTACCGCAAGGGCGAAGTTGTCCCAGCGGCCTAGTAGCATAATACATCACGATGGGAGGGTCTTGACTCGACTCTCCCATTTTCTATTAGTAGATTGGTAGGTTGGTAGGTTGGTAGATTGGTAGATTGGTAGGTTGGTAGATTGGTAGGTTGGTAGGTTGGTAGATTGGTAGATTGGTAGGTTAGTCATTCCACCAAATTTCCCGGTTTACCAATTTACCAGTTTACCAATTTACCAGCTCACCAATTTACCGGTTTACCAATTTACCGGTTTACCAATTTACCGGTTTACCAATTTACCAGCTCACCAATTTACCGGTTTACCAATTTACCAGTTCACCAATTTACCAACTCACCAATTTACCGGTTTACTAATTTACTAGTTTACCAATTTACCGGTTTACCAATTTACCGGTTTACCAATTTACCAGTTCACCAATTTACCAACTCACCAATTTACCAATCCCCAACATGACAGCTCGCAGAATGAAAACACCCGATTGGGAAAAAATACAAGACAAACTACGCCAGGCCAGCAAGTTCGCAGGCGAGTTCGTCTACGGGGCAACCACTTTCGAATGGGTTAACGGAATGAATCGGGAAAGGGGACATGTGGAGCGGTTGTTCGTTCTGATCACCTTTGGCGACCTTCTTGGTGTGCCCATCCTGCCGCCCTACTATACCCTACGCCTGTTGCCATTCGTCGTCCCAGTGATCGAACGTTGGAAGCGAAGTATGCTGCGCGAACGCGACGTGACTGATCTGGCAGACTTAATCGAAGGAGCACATTGATATTAACTGTGATTACATGGAGGCAAAATGACTGAGGAAGAAAAGAAAAACTTTTTAAAAAGTTTTGGCCGTTCGGCCAAAGAATTTCTCTACGGCATGGCCGGCCACGATATGACCCGCTTTGCCCTCAAAACACGCGGCAGCATGGAGCACTTATTCATCCTGATTACCATGGGTGATCTGCTGGGAATCCCCATCCTACCTCCCTACTACTCGCTGCGTCTGCTGCCCTACGTCGTGCCGCAGATCAGCACCTGGAAGCGACGCATGTTGCGTGAGCGTGACTTGACCGACGCGTTGGCGTGAAAGAGGCAAGGAGCAAGAGGCAAGGAGCAAGAGGTGAGAGGCAAGGAATAGGCAATGGCGGTATTCAACAGCTATGAGGAATGGCTTGAGCAGGTACCAGAAAGTATAAAGCAAGATCCACTCTGGAACTTCCAGGTATACCTCAAGGCGTTGTTCTTGTCTGACTTGGCCTGGAAAGATACTGATAAAGTAATTAAAGACCCACGCGGTAATGTAATCGCCAAGCAACTGATCAGGAGTGTCGGTTCTATCTGCGCCAACATCGAGGAAGGGCATGGACGCGGTTTTGGAAAGGACAATGCCTACTTTCAGCGCGTTGCACTTGGTTCAGCCCGCGAATCCCGAGGCTGGTATTATCGAGGCCGTCGTTTCCTTGATTCTGAAGTGTTCCAACATCGCCTCCGATTACTCGATGAGATCATTGCTGCCCTTGTCCTATCATCTGAACAACAACGCAAGTACCGCAAGAGATAGTCCTGCATCTTGCATCTTGCATCCCGCATCCCGCATCCCGCATCCTGCATCTTGCCCTCTCTCTACATACTTTCACGATGAAAGGAGCACACATTGTCACTCGCAAAAACTTTCAAAGAACACCCCAACCGCCGCTATATCGAGTTCGGCGGCAAAGGCGGATTAGGCAAGACCACCTTCTCTGCCGCGACTGCTTACCACCTGGCCAAGCAAGGCTACAAAGTGCTGGTCTTCTCAGTAGACCCCCAGGCTTCTCTCTCTGACATCTTCGAGCAGGATATTTTCGGCAAAGGGGCAGTGGAGATCATGCCTAATCTCTACGCTCAAGAAATCGACGCCGATCAGCACATCAAAGAATATCAGGACGAGATCCGCAAAAAAATCCTCGATATGTATGGCTTCGAGGAGATTCCAGAAGAGATCGAAAACTACATCCAGGCCGCAGCAGCTGAACCGGCTATGGAGGAAAGCGCCATCTTCGACGCCGTGGTAGACATCGTCGTCGGCGAGGAATACGATTATTATATCTACGATCTGGTTCCTCTTGGCCACGCCCTCTATTATCTGAGCATGGCCAGCGTTTACGACGAGTGGATTGGCAAGATCACATCCCTGCGCGAGGAGATGCAAGAGTACGCTCAAGTAGCATCCATTCTGGAGCACGACAAAGAAACAGAGGAAGACCAGATTCTGGCCGAATTACAGGAGATCAAGCAGCGCATCAATACCTCTTCCAGCATCCTCACCGACCGCGAGAAGACAGCTTTCTACTTCGTTATCACGCCGGAGGAAATGATAATTCTGGATACACTCAAGGCAGCCGAACTGTTCTCCAAGTACGACGTACCCATCGCCGGTTACATCGTCAACCGGGTCATCCCACCCGAGTTGGCTCAACAAAACATCCCCGATTACCTGAAAAACCGCATCGAGATGCAAGATCAATACATCGAAAAGATAGACAAGACCTTCGGTGACGGAGTGCTGGCAAGCGTGCCAGAATTCGAGCGGGATATCACCGGCCTGGAGATGATCGGCAAGGTGGCAGATGCTCTGTTCGGAGGTGAAGCATGATTACAGAAACAACTGCCCAATTCTTGACTGCACATCCGAAGATGAAATATGTTTTCTTCGGTGGCAAAGGAGGTGTGGGTAAAACCGTGATGGCCGGAGCGGCAGCGCTGTGGATTGCCGGACAGGGAAAACACACCCTGCTGGCCTCCACCAACCCGGTACACTCCCTCAGCAGCATGCTCGGCCAGAATGTCTTCGGGAAACCGACCGCTGTGGAAGGGGCGCCCAACCTGGACGCTTACGAGATCGACACCAAAGACACTATCGAGAAATCGAAGGTAGAGCTAACCGAAAAGATCGAATGGTTCCTCAAGTACGCCGACATCAAAACCAAGGCGGATGAATTTGTGGAATCAGCCACCATGAACCCGGCCTTCGAGGAATCAGCCATGTTCGAGAACATGATCGATCTGATGTTCGATGACAAATACGATGCTTACGTCTTCGACACCGCTCCCACAGCCAATGCCCGCCGTCTGTTAGGCATGTCTAGCGTGTATGGCATGTGGGTCAACAAGATGATGCAGAGCCGTGAGGAAGCCAAGTCCCTGAAGGAATTGCTCTCTTACAGCAAAAAAGTGAAGAAAGACCCCCTCATGGATTACCTCATCAGTTTTCGCGAGCGCATGGAAAATGCCAAGAAATTGCTCACCGACGAAGAACAGACCGCCTTCTTCTTCATCGCACTTCCGGAGGCACTGCCCATCGCGGTCATCAAGCGTTTCATCAACTGGTTCAAGGAGTTTGGTATCCCCGTGGGCGGCGTAGTGGTGAATATGCTGATCGACAAAGAAGCAGTGGGTAAAGACGCCCCTGATTTCGTGCTCAACCGCATTGCTATGCAGGATAGCCACATGGAGGATATCTGGCGCAGCTTCCCCGACACACGTGCCATCGTGCCGCTCTTCGAGACAGAAGTGCGCGGCGTCGAGATGCTACAACGAACTGCCGATCATCTGTTTGCCTGAAGTCAGTCATAAATTCACATAAAAACGCCCTTGACTAAAACCTGGTCAGGGCGTTTTCATTACTTTTGAGGTATTATCTCAATAATTCATGGTTGACACGAACACGGTTCCTTGTTGACATGGTTGCCATGAGGATTATTCATCAGGAACCGTGTTCGTTCCCCTTATTTAGAAGTTACCTTTTGAGGATCAAATATGAACCCACATTTATTGAACATCACGGTGGGGCTGCTTTTCATCGTTGTTTTTGGCGGCCTGTCTTTTCTGCGCCGGGAGGGATTGTCTCTGCAATTTGCTCTGGAATCACTTGGAGTTATAGCCATCATCGAGGCAGCGACCCTATTGACTGGCATCGTGATCAACCCCATCTTTTTTCTGATGTTGATCTACCTGGTTTCGATGCGCGCCCGGTTGTTGGTAGATCTGGCTAACCTGCTCTCGGCACGAGGCAGGCAGCGAGATGCCGTCAAGTTATTGCAATTGGCTTTACGCCTGTTCCCCGAACGCAACACCCGCCTGATTGTACTGGTCAGTATGGGCATCATCCAACTCCGCCGCAAGAATCCCGAGAGCGCACAATCTTTGCTCGAGTCGGTACTGGAAGAGGCCGCGGACGGAGGCTTGAGCATGAAATCCGAATCGGCCTGCTATTACAATCTGGGATTAGCTCTCCAACGTCAGGGCGAAGAGGCAAAAGCTATCCACCACTTCAACAAAGCCATCGACGCATTTCCAACCTCGATATACGGCAAGGCAGCCGGGCGAGCGCTAGAGCAGTGGCGGAGCGGGCAACACAAAGCAACAGAAAAGTCACCAGGTGAGGCTGAATAAGTTTTATTCCCAGCTAACCGTTTTCACCACCCAACCACGCTTGTAACGCGGCGAAGAATTCCCCCGCAGGTGCATCCTTCAGAGGTGACAGAGCGACCCGCAAAACCAAATGAGGAGATTTGCGCTGCAAGGAAATCTGTCGCACAGCCGCCCCATGCCGATCCAAAAATGCCGCCAATCGTTCTATCATCCCGGAATCTTTGTGCCCGCGCCGGACAATATCAAACCCATCCGAGGCTGATATCCATTCGTAAGGTCGTTTTTGCTCATCGGACATCAGTCTCTTAAAACGACGGCCATATTTACGGCCCACTTCGACCTCCAACTTCGGTGAGCTTCGCAAGGAGGCTTTGAAAATCAACTCATCTCGCTTCCCCCGTAAGAGGTTGAATATCCACAGAGGCAAAATCTCGCGCGATTCGAGCAGAAATATCGCCTCTGCTTGTTTGAAAGGGACTTCTGCTTTCCCCACCGCAAGACGCGCACCCGAAGCCGAGGAACCGATCCAACTGGCATCGGTCACATCCCCTACCGCAGCCTGCAATCCCTCCCGCAGCCAATAATACGTCGCTATCCCGCGCCGGCGGTTCAAGAAAAAGAACACCCCGTACCACCCCGCGAGAAACACACCTACAGCGATGATAATTTGTTGCCCTAAATCCATGATAGTCTCCAATCTCCAATCTCCACATCAGTTTAGCTCAGGAATGTCAGACTGTCAAAGCCTCTCGAAAAACTAAATAAATCAGGAGAATTCGATGAATCTACAGCTAAAAGGAAAACGCGCCCTCGTGACGGGCGCCAGCCGCGGGCTGGGATTTGCCGCCGCCCGCGGACTTGCTTTGGAGGGATGCGATGTCGCTATCAATGGTCGCGACCCCCACAAGCTGAGTGCCGCGGCCAGGATTTTAGTGGGGGAGGCGGGCGGCAAAGTGGTAGCCATCCCGGGGGATGTTGCCGATCCTGCGGTCCCCGAGAACTTGATTTGCCAAACCGTGCAGGCCCTCGGCGGGCTGGACATCCTGATCACCAATGCCGGCGGCCCTCCAGCGGGCCAGTTCGAGTCCTTCGATGACGAAACCTGGCAGCAAGCTGTCGAATTATCTTTCCTCAGCCACGTGCGCCTGATCCGGGCAGCCTTGCCCCACCTGCGTCAATCGGATGCCGCCAGCGTGTTGACGGTCACATCCTACTCGGTCAAGCAACCCATCCCCAACCTGGTGCTCTCCAATAGCATCCGGGCAGCCACTATCGGGCTGACAAAGACCCTGGCCCTGGAACTCGGCTCCGAGGGTATCCGCTTCAATTCCATCCTGCCGGGCTGGACAGAAACCGAGCGTGTCACCGAATTGATGCGCTACCGGGCGCAAGCCAACAAGAGCAGCGTGGAAGAGGAGATCAAAAAGCAAGCCGCCAACAGTCCCCTGGGGCGCATGGCCACTCCCGAAGAATTCGCCAACGCGGCCGTGTTCCTCGTCTCTCCGGCGGCGAGTTATATCACTGGCGTGATGCTCACCGTGGATGGGGGGATGTATAAAGGGACGTTGTAATAATTCTGAGAAGCAAAACGCGAGATCAAGTGCCCGGCAAATAGAACTGCTGGGCATTTTTATCAACTCCGAATCGTTACCCCGAAGCGATACCAGTTGACAAACGTTTTGAAATTTGCTATTCTAGTTGTATACTTATTGTCATTAGATGACAATATCCCTGGTTCTAACGGATTCTGGGTTTTTTGCCAAACTGCCCCACTTATGTTCGAAAACTGGGTATATTTTGGGACACTATCTGCTAAAACGGCGAAAAAGGTGTCACGTCCCCCACTGTTGACCCATAAACATAGATAAAGTTAGGATCAGTAGAAAAACAAAGCAAGTTATTAGTTTAGGAGGATTCAGTTATGAGCAACGAAATCTTAGGAATTGATGTGTCAACTAGCGGCCAAGGAGGGCCAATTGACTGGCAGGCAGCTAAATTATCAGCACCCGCAAACTTAAAGTTCGTAGCGATACGCGCGACTATTAGTTGGGGGTACGTAGATAAATGGTTTGCCAATAACTGGGTTGGGGTAAAAACAGCAGGATTCGATCGACTTGCCTACCATATTGTATATCCTGACGAAAGCGCAGAGAGACAAATGGACAACTTCCTGCGTCAGTTTTCGGATGACGATTTTGGAAATGGTTTGGTATTAGATGTAGAGAAGGATCATGGCAAAAAACCAGATACGATTGGTGCGTGCGTTGCTAAATGCATCGATATCATCCAATCCAGAACTGGTAAAGCGCCAATTCTTTACAGCCGTGCATTCTTTATTAAAGATCATGTGCTGGTCAATGGCCGCCCGTGGGCGTGGTTCAAACAAGTCGAATGGTGGCTTGCACAGTATCTGCACAATCGAGAACCGCACCCTGGCCCACCCGATCTTCCAGTGGGAGTTTTGGATTGGTGTATTCACCAGTACACTGAACACGGATCGCCATTAGATGGGATGCCACAAGCAAACAACCTGGATTGGAACCGCTTCAATGGTGACCTCGCCGCGTACGAACACTGGATCGGCCATCAAGTTACACCTTACGAAATCCCTGTCGTCGGAGGTCAACCTGCTAAAGCGCCATATCCTGGTATGACCAATCAGGAAATGATCAACTTGCTATACAAAGCGGCTGTTCCATTTACTGATGATCTCTGGAACGATTGGATCGTACGGGCAGAACTGAAATCCTTGGCTGTTCCCGAAGAAAATCGTTCCAAACTTTATATGGGGCCGAAGATCGAGGACCTGCCGAAGTTAACCGATACCGAGAAGACAGCGATTTTGGCCGCTATGTAACTAGCAATAATGTTCTTGCTAACGCAAGCATCTCCAACCCCCTTACCTTTCTAGCAAAGCATTAAGGAGGCGCATATCAGAAAACGGTAGTGATTGAAAAGTAAGTGATACCACTGCGAGTTCGCTGATACCCATCACTTACTTTCACCACTACCCAGAAAACATATTGTTCACTTAAATCGTCTGGGGTTGCGAAA
>JBDRGC010000173.1:0-4232 GCA_043818215.1 Chloroflexota bacterium
CAAAATGGGAAATTAGAGCATTTATCCGGTGGGTAGGCGCGTTCAATTCCTTCTTCGGACACTGTTAGTCGCAAAGCAGCAAAGTATAAATTATGAAGGGAGTGGGAACTGTCATAAGGTGCCATCCAAAATAACGAACCCTTCAATTTTGTATCCATAGAGCAAGGCTCGCCATATATCTTCCATGCAGTCAAAATCCAGGGTATAGAACAGATTGCGCCGGTTCCCACAGGCTTTTGCGGCTGCCTTCTTTCTGCAACACAGCCTGAAACAGGCTACAAGCCAGTTGTTGGATTTGATCAACCAGGAAAGCCAACATCATTAGCATAGTGAAGATAACTGAGAGATGGTTTTGTCCATGCCCGAAATTATGTTCAAACTGATATCCTTGGTTCTTGAGGGTATTAAAAGTCTCGTTTTCGATTTTCCAGCGGGCGCGCCCGCCGCGCATAATACGTTTCACATTCCATTCGTTGACCTTGAAATGGGTCACCCAGCTGAAATGTTGGATCTTCTTGGGCCCAATTTCCCAATACTCAACGAAATTGACCAGAACATCCTGGTTGGAGGCATTCAAGGGTACCTGATTGAGAAAACGGAAGCGATGCACAATTCCTCTTTCTTTGACTTCATAGTGTCCAACTTGGCCTTCTTCATCAGCTTGGCAAACATAGTTGAACATAAAAGTATGGTCGCTTTCTTTCGCCCCCAATATGTAGCGCATATCATGCCGCTCCAACTCTCGAATGTGGGGTGCATTGGAATTGAGCGCATCTTCAACGACAATAAACGGTAATCGGGGATGATCCTGACGTACTATCTCAAGCAACCGCTTGGCCGCATTGCGTTCACAATCATTCTTTTTCTCCCCATCCTGTTTAATGATTGGTTCTCCCGAAGGACATCGGGACGATGTGGAGCCAATGGAATCACTGCTTTTTGGTCATGGTTGACAATCGCTGCTCCCAAGAACTGGTGCGAATATGTAATTTCCCCAGTTTTTGAATTCTTCCGCTCCTGGCAATCATGATAGTGTATCTTTTTGGAGGTGAAGTACGTTGTGCCATCTATTGACAATAAGTAGCCCCAAGAAATACCATGTCTTCCAATACCTTTCCCCGTTGAGCCTGCTGAAACACATCCTGGTATATCGGTCTCAACTCTTCGGGGTCTACTTCGTCCAAGATGGTGCGCATTTGCCTATCACTCGGCACTGTTTCAATCCTATAAACGCGCTTCAGATTCCCCACTTTCTTCTCATCTTCTCGTCTCTGATCGAAGACCAACAGTGACGAATCTTTGAGCGAGAACATCGCAAATCCTGACATCAGCGCATCTTTGATGCTAATCTTTGCGTTTTTAGCTCGGATATCCTTGATTATGGCAAAACCCTGGCGGACCGAACTGAATAAACCACTGGCAGATAAGTGCTTGCGAATTTTCATTGTTGTCACCTTCTACAAAAGTACTGTTTTTAAGCGTGTGTTAGACTCCCATAATACTCTTTTATCTTTACGAAAACTTCGGTGGCCTTTTTCAACCTAATCTCCCTTTCATATCGGGAATTGCTGATATAATTCCAAAATGTGACAAACATCACAATCAGAACATAGAAGTGCGAAACAGGTGAAACCTTTGAATGTTTCGCTTTAAAGCGTTTGGTAGGGTACCCTATCGTAATTAGCAACCATCAAGGAGGATGTGCATGATTCACACCACAGGTTCTTCGATAACTAGAAAAGTCCTAACACTACTCGTTCCAGGATTGGTATTTTGTGTAATCCTGATATTTTTTCACCTGGCTGGAACCAATCGCACCCTGGCCGCCGCTTTCGAACCCCCACTTTCCAACCCGCAAGAGATAAATAACGCTTGTGACCCGATTACGGAAAATACCGTTTGGGTTGCTGGCGTTTACACGGCTACAAATTGTATTGTAGTCGTACCTGTTGGGATAACCCTTACTCTGGACCCTGGGGTGATCGTCAAGTTTAGCGGCATCAGTCCCGGCTACTACGTGCCGGGCGGCGTGGGGCTGATCGTCAACGGCACCCTAAATGCCACTGGAACCGCGGCTGAACCCGTGGTCTTCACCAGCCTGAAGGACGACGGCCACGGTGGGGACACCGGGGGCGACGGTGCCACCACCGGCACGCCTGGGGAGTGGTACGGCCTGGTCTTCGAGCCGGGCAGCGTAGGACGGCTGGAACATTTCTTCGTCGGCTATGCGGGATCGGGGCAAACGAATTGGACCAGTGGCACCAATCGGGCCCAGATCGACGTGAGCAGCGCCGATGTGCAGTTGCGTAACGGCACGGTGACCAGTGGGTTACGCAAGGGCATCTACCTGGAGGGGACGGACATCACCCCACTGATCGAGGACGTGCAGATCGCGAATAACAATTATGCACAATATCCGGAGAATAGCACTGGATATGCTATCTACCAGGACAGCATCAACATGCAGCCCAGCTATAGCGGCATCACCTATAGCGGAAATGACCACAATGAGGTAACCATCAACATCAACAACGCCATGACTCGCAGCGTCACTTTGGGCGGGACCAATTACGGCTTCATCAGCAGCTTTCAATGGTGGTGGCTCACCGTGCCTGACGGCAAAACATTGACCGTGGATCCCGGGGCATTGCTGGACACCCGCTCCCTTTGGGGCCTCGCCGTGGCCGCCGGCGGCAGCCTGATCGCCCAGGGCACGCCGACGCAGCCGATCACGTTCACTTCCCAACTGGCTGCGGCGGGTACGCCCAACCAGGCGTGGATGGGGTTGTGGGCGCAACAGGGCAGCACCCTGCGCCTGGACCAGTGCGACATTAGCTATGCGACAGGAACCGGGTCAGCCGGTGGCGGCCTGGGGATCTACGCCGACGACGCCCAGGTGAGCAACTGCCACATCCATCACAACGCGGGAAAAGGCGTCTATCTTTACAGCATAAACGGCGACAGTATCCATCCGCTTTTCACCAATGTGGACGTGACCGACAACGGCAACCATGGCGTCTACATAGATGCCAGCGTTGGCGGCACGACCTCTGTGACGTGGGATGGGGGCAGCATCAGTCGCAATGGTTTCAATGGCGTACGGGGGAGAGCCTGGCAGAGCAGTATCTATCCCACCTTCAAGAATTTGGTCATCAGTGACAACGGCAGCCTGGGGACGAATGACGGCGAACGCCAAGGGTTTTGGTTCAACGAATCCAGCATCAATCCCGTGCTGGAGAATCTGACCTTTCAGAACAACGTGAGCGCAGCCATCACCTGGAACTGCGACGGCTCCATCACCGCCCGCAACTTGGCGGCCACAGGCAACGCGTCGGACTTGCTGCAGCTTATCGGCTGCTCCATCGGCGGTGGACGCCAGTGGGACTTGGGGGATGCCGGCATGCCTGCGCGGGTAACCGGGGGTATCGAGGTGGCCACCAACGGCCTGCTCTCCCTGGCGCCCGGCACGACCCTGGCCTTCGACAATACGACCTTGGCAGTGAGAGCCAAGGCCGCCCTGTATGCCCTGGGAACCGTGGACAAACCCATTGTCTTCACCGGGGCAACGGAGACACCGGGCTCGTGGGGCGGCATCATCACTGATCGCGATCGGGCAGCCGTCGTTCTGCAGCACTGTGAGATCGCCTATGGCGGCGGTTCCACCTCCAGCAGTCTCTATCTTCCCGGTTATTCCGGGGTCTCTCCCTCGCCGGTGCAGATCCAAGATTGCGAGATCCACCATTCGTCCGGCTATGGCGTCAAGTTTGACTGGATGTGGACCCAGCCCCCCCTCTTCCGGAACAACAGCATCCATGACAACGCATGGGAAGGGGTGACAAACTGGAATGCCCCGAATGCCCCGCCGCTGGACGCCCGCTTCAATTGGTGGGGCGACGCCACTGGCCCCTATCACGTCACGCAGAATCCCGGCGGCCTGGGCGACAAGGTGAGCGACTTTGTCATCTTCTATCCCTGGTTGGGTGCGCCGAACACGGGTCAGATCGCCCCCGGCCAGATGTTGGTCAGCACGGGCGGGCCAAGTCTGATCAGCCCCGGCCAGACGGTGGACTATGCGGTCCAATACCTCAACACCATGACCGAAACGGTACAGAATGCGGTCTTGATGCTCCAACTTCCCAACGCCACTGATTTTGTGGACAGCACGGAAGGCGGGGTGTATTGGCCTGCACGCCATCAGGTCTTTTGGGTGTTGGGGGATGTTGCACCGGGTG
>JBDRGC010000174.1:0-4810 GCA_043818215.1 Chloroflexota bacterium
CATTATTTAGCCTAAAGTGGGGCATCAGCGCAGGGGAATTTTTAGAGTATGTTTTTTCATTACTCTCCTAGGAGAGTGCTGAAAAAGTCCCTTCTCAAAAACGGCTTTCCGCGAAAGTGGGACGCTTCTCCCACAAAACGGGCGTTTTTGTGCGTGCGTTCCCTAAATACTGCCATTTTTTGGCCCAAAGTGGGGCGGATGTATAAGGCAGTTTTTCGTCCAGGGGGTTTTTCAGCACTCTCCTAGGAGACCTCTGAAAAACCCCTAAAATGAGGGAATGCACCTTAAAAAATTGACCCAAAAGCCACAGTACCCCAATCAAGAGGGCGCTGAAGCGGGCACGTTTAGCCGCCACTTCGTTCTGGATAATTATTTCTGGCTGCACCGCATTCAGGATATATACCGTGTTTGGCACAAAGAAACCGGGGGCAGCGCCTTCGAAGGCCACATCTATGGCCCGCCGGAGTTACTCCAAGAGCCGGATGCGGTGCTGCTCACCCGCGCTGTGGCCGCAGTGCAAGCCGCTTTCCCCGAATTGCGCGATCACCGCATCCACCAGTTTTTGCAGCGCAATCAAGCCACGCATACATTGTTCTAGTTGGGGAATCCTGAACGCCACCTGGGCATAACCACGCCCTGGCCTGATTTATTCTGCTGCGGAGATTGGGTGCGCCACCCCTCCCCGGCGTTCTTTCTCGAACGGGCCGCCGTGACAGGCATCGAAGCGGCTAACGGAGTTCTGCGCGCGCGCGGGCTATCCGAATGGCCTCTCTTGCAACCGCTCGGCCCAGAACCGTTCGCGGGATTTCTGGAACGCGTGATGCAGTGGGGGCGGCGCGCCCGGCGTAGAGGGCGGAAAACGTGAGTTCTGGCTCCCACTTCTATACGGGCCATCTGTCACTTCATAGACGAGATACTTGTCACTTGATTTTTGAATGGGGGAGGTAAATAATAGAGCAGTAACGCAATGGTTACACCACAGCTTGACTTTAGTTGATCCGCTACGGAGGCTGGAAGATGTTTAAAACCCGATTTCCCACCCACGTATTCTTATTGCTTGCTGTTTTGGTATTGCTCACCTCCCTCACGCTCCAAACCCGACCGGTGACAGTACTGGCTGCCCCCGTGCAGGTTTCCGGCAAGGGCACTCCCTGGATCAACTTCAAAGATGGCGAGGTAGTTTCCGCGGAATATTCCGGCCCGGATGATCTCGTGCGAGCGCTGGAAAGAAGCAGCGCCCAACCGTTAACGCTGGCATCTACCGATTTCGATGGGGATGGGATCCCCGATCTTGTGGTTGGGTATGCCTCGGCTGAGGGCAGCTTTGCGGCCATACACCGCGGCAACGTGGATGCGATATATCCACATTCCGAAGGTGCAGTGAGACGCAAGGCTGCCGATACTTTCTCGGATGCCCCATTCCTCCCGGATGCAAGCCTGTTTGCCCTCCCGGTTGAGCCGGTTTTCATCGGCGCAGGCGATTTTAATGGAGATGATTCGGCAGACATGGTGATTGCCGACCGCGAGGAGGCCGCCCTCTACCTGGTTGCGGGAGACGGAAAGGGAGGGTTTTCCCCCTCCATGAGGGTGGCGATCCCCGGAATAGTGACCGCTCTCACAGTAGGGGAGATCAACCGCCGTGATGGTTTGCCCGACGTGGTCGTTGGGGTACGCAAGGATAACACTTATCAACTTTTGGTTTTCGAAAGCCCAGAAGGCGCTTTGAGAGGCGATCCGGAAGCTATCACCATTGCCGGAGAAGTTTCAAGTCTTGCGTTGGGCCAATTGGATGACCATTACGCTATCGATCTGGCCGCTTCGGCAGGGGGCGAGTTGCTCGTCATCCACGGACGTGATCGTAAACTCACAGAAGACGCCAACAGCCAGGCGAGTGTAGAAAATCCCGCAATTGAGCGCCATACTTTTGATTTCTCGATTGCTGCTGTGGCTGTTGGGGATTTTGCAGAGGAAGAAGGGTATCAAAACGAATTGGCGTTGTTATCCAGCGATGGAACGGTGCATTTGGTGGTTAGTAGTGAGCGAGAGATGCGGGCGGATGCATTTGCCACAGTTTCGTTGCCCAATCGTGAAGCGCCAAATCTATCGTTGCTCCGTTTGCGCGTCTCCAGCGCGCCCACGGATGATTTATTGGTGCTCGATCCCGCGAACCGCCAGTTGCACATCCTGATGACGGGGGATGAACCGGCAGCCCGAACGCCATTAGGGGTACGCGTTGCCGCTACGCTTGAGGTTACAGGGGTACCGATGACCGTACTGCCGATGCGGTTGAATAAAGACGGGCTTGATGATTTAGTTATTTTGGAAGAAGGTTTTCAGAAATTAACGGTTTTACCAACTGCGCCAGTGAACATCTTTGTGGTTGACACTGCTCTGGATTGGGATGATTTTGATACGGAAGATGGCGTTTGTGACATCAACAACAGTGGCGGGGATGGGCCTTGTTCGTTACGGGCGGCCATCCAGCAGGCGAATACAAGCGCAGGTGCGGACGAGATACGATTTGGCTTTTTAGCGGCAGAGATCGCGCCAACCTCCGAGTTGCCGCCTGTCACTGTGGCCGTTACTATTGACGGTTCAACCAACCAATATGAAACCAAGCTGGTTGGAACGAATGCCGGAGCCAGCGTAAACGGTCTTGATATTGTTGCCAACAACTGTGTCGTCCGCGGAATGATCATCAACCGCTTTAAACACTCCGGCATTTTGAACGGGTTCGGCATCGCAGTTTTCGGAAACAACGCCATCATCGAGGGGAATCTCCTGGGTACGGACAAAACCGGGACCAGCGCGTTGGGGAACGAAAATGGAGGCGTCGCACTGGGCGGGGGATCATCTGGGTCGGTGGTTGGAGGCGAGACAGCAGCGGCTCGCAACCTGATCTCCGGGAACGGCGGTTACGGGGGGAACGGTGTCCAGATCGGCGAACCAGACAGGGCATCAACAGGCAACACGGTCAAAGGCAACTACATTGGCACCGATATCAATGGGACTGCGGCCATAGGCAACGACATGGTTGGCGTCATGATTGCCGGAGGTTCGACCAACAACACAATCGGCGGTGCTGAAGCGGGAAAGCGCAACATCATCTCCGGAAATAATGGGCATGGGGTTGCGCTTCAGGATGGAGCCAGTGGAAACATTGTCATCGGAAATTTCATCGGCACCGATCTGGCCGGCACGACGGCTGTTCCCAACGGCGTTTTGTACACTACCTACGGCGTGGGTGTGCAGTTGATCAACGCATCCAATAACAATATCGGGGGGGCGACGACCGGGTTGAGAAATATTATCTCTGGTAATTATTGGGATGGCGTGGAAATTATCAACGCAACCACAAACTATGTGGCTGTCCGCGATCCCTACGCGCCAGCGCTGTCGCAGGGTGATATCCCCCGAGACGCCCCCCCACCCCCGATGGCGTTTCAGTTATCGCACCGCCTCCCCTCTGGGGAAGCAGTCTCCTCCCCCGAAGGGGAAGTATCCCCATCCGCACCAATAGCTGCCACCAACAATATCATCAGCGGAAATTACATCGGGGTCAATGTAGAAGGGACCGCAGCCCTGAACAACTTTTCAACCGGAATTGTCATCGCCAATGCTTCTGGCAACACCATCGGCGGGTTGATTTCCGGGTCTGGCAACGTGGTCGCCAGCAACTTGGGCAATGGGATCACGGTGTTCGCCGACCCTGGTAAGGCGGCTTCATCCAACAACATTTGGGGAAATCTAATCGGCACCGACAAAACCGGGCTGGTGATCGATCCGGATGGTACCCCAGGCAACTTCGACGAATTGGGAAATTACAACAATGGGGTGGTATTGGGCCATGCGGGGGAAAACACAGTTGGTGGGACGACCTCTGGTGCCCGAAACGTGATCGCAGGCAACCAGGGCTACGGCATTTGGATCGCTGAAAGTCAGGCGATCAGCAACACCGTTCAGGCCAATTACATCGGCACCAACTTGGACAGCAGCGGAGGCGACGATGTGCTACTGGCCTTGGGAAATGGTTTGCACGGAATCTTTATCGATGCCGCCTCTCGAAACAAAGTTGGCGGGGTAGAAGAAGGGGCTGGCAACTTGATTTTGTTTAATAAAAAAGCCGGCGTCGTGGTGAAGAGCGGTACGCGCAATGTCATCCGGCGCAACGAAATCCACTCGAACGGTGGGCTGTCTATTGATCTTGGGGATGATCAGATCACATTCAACGACGAACTTGACGCGGATGCTGGGGCCAACGATCTACAAAATACCCCGGATGTTGAAGCGTTCAATGGAACTGCGATTACCGGAACATTGCGCAGCGAACCCAATACCGAGTATGTGTTGGATTTTTACACGTATGAAGTCTGTGATGCGCTCAGCACCTTGCCGCCGGGTTTTGGTATTGCAGAGGAATATTTGGGGGCGACGGCTGAGGAACAAACTGATCCTGAAGGCAAAATAGATTTTGTTTGGGCTTCACCACAAGCCATAAAGGCCGGGTTTGCAGTCGCAGCAACAGCAACGGACGCCGATGGCAATACTTCCGAACTCTCCAACCAACCATTTGAATTACACGCCTCATCTCCTGCCTACATCCCCCAAGGAACATTAGCCGCTGATCATAAAATCCTGCTTTGGACAACTATCCAACCGGCGTTGGCAGATGTAATACAAGGTTGCCTCGGCAACTATGATTTGAATGTGGTGATTGATGGCGATATCACCAAACCCCTTCCGCTTTTGAACGATGGAGCCGGTACAGCCAACCGAGCGGCGGCGGATTTCAATGCCAATGACAATCACC
>JBDRGC010000175.1:0-7994 GCA_043818215.1 Chloroflexota bacterium
CCATCCCCCCCTCATCGTCATACTCGGCCCCACCGCGGTTGGCAAGACCGAGGTTGCCATCCAACTGGCCGAGCGGCTCCACGGCGAGATCGTCTCCGCCGATTCGCGCCTCTTCTACCGCGGCATGGATATCGGCACAGCCAAGCCCACCCTCGCCGAGCAATCCCGCGCCCCGCACCACTTGATCAACGTGACCGCTCCCGATAAGGTCTGGAGCCTGGCAACTTTCCAACGGGCAGCGTATCAGGTCATCGGTGGGATTCAGGCCCGCGGTCAGCTGCCGTTTCTGGTCGGGGGGACGGGACAATACATTCGGGCAGTGATCGAGGGGTGGAATATCCCCGAGGTGGCACCCGACCCGCGGCTGCGGGCAGCCCTCGAAATGTGGGCGGGGGAGGTCAGCCCGGAGGGATTGCACGCCCGCTTGTCTACCCTGGACCCCGAAGCCGCTGCCCGCATCGACCCCCAAAATCTGCGGCGCACGGTGCGCGCTTGGGAGGTGATCTTGCACACCGGGAAGCGATTCTCAGCCCAAAAAGGGCGCCGCGGTTCCCCTTATCGGGCACTTATTCTAGGATTGAACCATCCCCGCCCCGAACTCTACGAGCGCGTCGATGCCCGCATTCAGGCCATGTTGGATGCCGGCCTGATTGGCGAAGTGCGCGGCCTCCTGGAGCAAGGCTATTCCCCCGATTTGCCGCCCCTCTCCGCCATCGGATACCGGCAAATTATCGCATACCTTCGAGATGAGATCACACTAGACGAAGCTGTCGTTCAAATGAAACGCAACACCCGCCAGTTCGTCCGCCGGCAGGCAAACTGGTTCAAGGCAGACGACCCAAACATTATCTGGTTCCGTGCTGGGCCGGGAGTGGCCGCTGAGATGGAGAAAATCATACACCAATTTATCGAAACAGATTGACTTTTGTGCTAGAAGTATCTATACTATTTATAGACTACTGGCTTATCTTCTCAGGAAAGAGGGGGAAAGGTTATTGAGATGACATCTACTGGCTACAACCACCAAAGGAGGCTTCAAATGAGCGACCGTCCCTGGCTAGACCGATATGATGAAGGTGTGCCGCAGAACATAGATTATCCCAAAGTACCTCTGTTCCATTTTTTGGAGGAGTCGGCTCGCAAATATCCAGATGCGCCATGTACGATCTTCAAAGGTGCAAAAATCACTTACCGTGAGATGAACGACATAACCAACCGTCTGGCAGCAGGTCTCGCGGATTTAGGCGTTGAGAAGGGGGATCGCGTCGGAATATTCATTCCCAATACACCCCAATTTGTAATGGCGTATTTCGCGGCACTCAAGATAGGTGCGATAGTTGTAGCGACCAACCCGATGTATAGCCCACGCGAAATCGAACACCAATCCAATGACTCGGGTATGGAAGTGATGATTGTGATGAGCAACTTCTACAGCCGGATCAAAGAAGTGCAGCATAAAACCAAGATCCGCACTGTGGTGGTGACAAACATCAAAGAAGCACTTCCGCCGGTTACAGCTTTTCTGTTCACCCTGCTAAAAGAGAAGAAAAGCGGTTTCCGTGTGGAGTTGGCCGAAGGCGATGTCTGGATGCAGGATTTGATCGACTGCCACAAACCTGAAGATCGTCCCAAAGTGGATGTCGGCCCGGACGACCAGGCAATTTTCCAATACAGCGGCGGCACCACCGGAACGCCCAAAGCTGCCATTGCTTTGCACCGCAATCTGGTTGCCAACACATTGCAAATTCGCCGTTGGATGCCCAGCGCAATTGATGGCGAGGAAGTCGTTCTCATGGCAATCCCGCTTTACCATGTGTATGGCATGTTGGCAGGGCTGAACTTTGGCATGGCTATTGGAGCATCATTAGTCATGATTCCCGACGCCCGCAATATCAAAGATAATCTGGACCATATTCAGAAATACAAAACCTCGATTTTCCCGGCGGTTCCTACGCTTTATAACGCCATCAATAACCACCCCGATGTTCTCGCCGGCAAGTACGATTTGAGTTCTATCAAGGCTTGTATCTCTGGCTCGGCAGCCCTATTGCGCGAGACCAAAGAGCAATTCGAGGCCCTGACAGGCGGCCTTGTGTTCGAGGGGTATGGCCTCTCCGAAGCCCCAACGGCGACCCACTGCAACCCTCTGCTAGGAGAAAACCGCACCGGTTCCATCGGGTTGCCACTTCCCGATGTGGATGCCCGCATAATCGACCTGGATGACGAAGTCACTGTGCTTCCTGTAGGGGAGATTGGCGAACTGGTCGTCAAAGGGCCGCAAGTCTTCAAAGGCTATCACAATATGCCTACTGAGACCACAAACGCCTTGCGGGATGGCTGGCTTTACACCGGCGATATTGCCCGCATGGACGAAGATGGCTATTTCTACATCGTAGATCGCAAGAAAGAACTCATCAAGCCCGGAGGGTTCCAGGTTTGGCCGCGCGAGGTCGAAGAGGTCATTCAGGAGAACCCCAAGGTTTTGGAGGTTGGTGTAGCCGGTATTCCCGACCCCAAACGTGGAGAAACTGTCAAAGCCTGGGTAGTGCTCAAGCCCGGAGAGACAGCCGATGTTGCCGAAATCCGTGATTGGTGTAAAGATAAATTGGCAGCCTATAAACTACCCACCCAGGTCGAATTCCGCGACGAATTGCCCAAGACCACAGTGGGCAAGATTCTGCGGCGAGAACTCGTCCGGCAACACAAAGAAGCCGCAGGGTAAATAGCATCTCCGTTTAACAACAAAGGTGACCGGCATTTGTGTATGCCGGTCACCTTTTTGTTGTCTGATCTAAAAATAGAGGGCAGAGGGGAGAGGGTAGAGAGCTATTTTCATTCCTGGTGGTGAACGAAGTTCATGACAACTTCTCAGAAATGAATCTGCCCCCTACGCGTAGAAGGGGACAGATCAGTTAATCCAACACCGGAAAATAACACAACCCGGTTGTTCCCGGCCCGGTGTGGACACCCAGGGCGGGGGAAAGCTCGGCCACCATCGACTCTACGCAAGTCAGTCGCCCCTCGACCATACTCTTGAGCTTTTCCACTTCTTCCCTGGCCGCGGCGTGGACATAAGCAATTTTGATTTTTCCCATATACCCCACTGCGACTTCGACTTTATCGACCATCATTTGATAGGCCCGTTTGCGGCTGCGCGCCTGCCCAAGGGGGACGATGACGCCATCCTTCATACTGATGATGGGCTTGATACTAAGCAGACTGCCCACCAGGTGCTTCGCCCTTCCGATGCGGCCGCCCATATAAAGATACTTGAGTGTATCGGCGGTTTGCAACATTTGGGTGGTGGGTATCATGGATTTTACTTTGGCCACAACGGCAGAAAACGAGGCTCCATTCAGCGCCTCGCGGGCCGCCTCGACAACCATCCATCCCTGGCACATGGATACGTTCAAAGTGTCGATCACGGCAACTCTCAAATCGGGCATCGTATCGGTCAGCATCGACTTAGCAGCCAGGGCGGCTTGATAAGCCCCGCTGCCTTTAGATGTCATGTGGATGCTGACGATTTCTTCCACGCCATCTTCTTTATTTAGTTTTTCATACATTTGCATGTAATCGCCGGGACCGGGGCTGGCGGTTTGGGGTAACTCCTTTGCGGTGGGAAGCCACTTATAGAAAGCTTCTCGTTTGATACTCACCAAATCTCTCAGCACTTCCTTCCCGCGGTGGATGTAGTAAGGCACCCAACGAATATCGAGAGACTCGATGATCGCTTCGGGGATACTCGCACAACTATCGGTTACAACAGCTACTTTGGACATAGCAAACTCCTGCTTTTTCCTTCGTGGGTGGTATAGACTTTCAGAAAAAGATTTTGACTCAGCCTGTCATTCCCAAAGGGACAAGTGTGCGAAGCAGCTTTTCCGCTGACACTTGCACCGCACTGCGTTTGGTGCAGTGCAGGTGAGCAATCTCATCCTTGACAAGAAGGAGATTGCTTCACCGAAAAGCGTCGGTTCGCAATACCAACGGGTATCCCTAGACACCGGGACAGGTGTACCCTTGCGGTATGACATCTGGGTAAGCGGAGTCAAAAACATTATCTTAACCTCTATAGTTAGATGGTAAGGGATGACCAATGCTCTAGCCGTCGTCCGCAGCGGCGTTCCCGCCGCCGGGAGCATTTTTGAAAAAGCCCATCACCTACTTTTATACCACTACCCTATCGTGTTTCTCCATGGGTTCGTCCAGGTTCATTCTATACAATTATACTTCATTCCACAATTGGGAGACCATTTACTTTGACAAGAAAGGCGTCTTGCCTTAAAATCATTCAATTGAATAAATGACTCCACTGAAAAAACTCTTTTACCGCGGAGAACGTGAAGAACGCAGAGAAAAACAAAAAACCAGGTTTAAGAATTCATACCAGAATCTGAGCAAAGTTCAGAAACTTTAAACTAATTTTCAAAAATCTCAGCGCTCTCTGCGTACTCTGCGGTGGGATAGCCTTTTTTCAGTAGAGTCATAAATAGGCTCCCCGAGAAATCCCAGATCCCCTGAGAACGTAATGTTTAAGGAAGGTCACAATCCATGAAAGAATATCAAACCAAGAATATCCGGAACGTTGCTCTTGTTTCGCACAGCAGCGCTGGAAAAACGATGCTCATAGAGGCGTTTCTGCATTTTACAGGAGCGACTACTCGATTAGGACAAATCGAGAGCGGCACCACAGTTTCGGATTACGAAGATGAAGAAATTCGACGCGGCATTTCGCTTTCGACCTCGGTGATCCCGGTTGAATACAAAGACCATAAGATCAATTTTCTTGATACGCCGGGGTACATAGATTTTGTCGGCGAAGTGATCTCGGGGTTGCGCGTTGCTGACAGTGCTGTACTCGTCGTAGACGCCGTGGCGGGCGTAGAGGTAGGCACCGAAATCGCCTGGTCTTACGCTGATGAGTTCGACTTGCCCCGCTTAGTGGTAATCAACAAGATGAACCGCGATAACGCCGATTTCCACAAGGCAATGGCCGAGGTACAAGAAATCTCCGAGGCCCGTTTGATTCCGGTGCAGCTGCCCTGGGGCGAGAAAGCCGACTTCAAAGGCGTGATCGACCTGCTCTCCATGAAAGCCTATCCCGGCGATGGCAAGCAAAGCGAGGATATCCCCGCCGAGTTGGCTGACGAGGCTGAAGAAGCCCGCATGGAATTGATCGAGGCTGCCGCCGAGGGTGAGGACGAACTGCTGATGAAGTACCTCGAAAACGAAGACCTCGCCGACGACGAGGTCGTGAGTGGGTTGCGCAGTGCTGTCCAATCTGGAACCTGCATCCCTGTTTTCGTCTCTTCCGGGACAGCGGAAACAGGCATAGCACCGCTGCTGGATGCGATCATAGCCCTGATGCCCTCTCCTGCAGAACGCCCTGCTATCAAAGCCGAGGGGGCTGTCGGTGAAGAAGAACTCACTGCCTCCGATAGCGGTCCACTGGCGGCTTACGTTTGGAAAACCACCGCAGACCCCTTCGTGGGCAAGATAACTTACTTCAAGGTCCACTCTGGTATGATCGAATCCGATAGCCGTTTGTGGAACCAGAAAGCAGGCACCGACGAGCGCATGGGCGGTGTTTCTGTAATGCGCGGCAAAGAACAAATGCCGGTCAAGATCATCCACGCCGGCGACATTGGCGCTGTTCCCAAATTGGGGGATACATCCACAGGTCACACCCTGTCTGACAAGGGGCACCCCCTCACAATAGCAATTCCAAAATACCCCTCCGCCCTCTACCGGGTAGCAGTCAGCCCGAAATCCCAGGCCGACGCGGCCAAGATCAGTCCCACCCTCACTCGACTCTGCGAAGAGGATATGACCCTCTCTTGGGAGCAGGTGCGCGTGACCCGACAGACCGTTCTACAGGGTATGGGAGATCAACATATTGACGTAGCGATACGCAAAGCTGCCTCTAAGTTCCAAACCCACCTCACTATCGAAGAACCCAAAGTCCCTTATCAGGAAACCATCACCGGCAGCGGGTCCGCCAGATATCGCCATAAGAAGCAGACTGGAGGCTCAGGTCAGTTTGCCGATCTTTCCATGCGGGTCGAATCTCTCGAAGACGAGGATTACGAATTCGTCTGGGAAGTCTTTGGCGGCGCAATATCTAACAACTATCAACCTGCCATCGAGAAAGGCGTAAAGACCGTGATGCTTGATGGCGTGCTGGCCGGATACCCGGTGCATAATGTCAAGGTAGCGGTCTTCGATGGTAAAGAGCACCCGGTCGATTCCAAACCGGTGGCATTCGAGATTGCCGCCCGCGAGGCTTTCAAACTAGCCTTCCGCCAGGCCTCCCCTGTAATGCTGGAACCGATTATGGACGTGAGAGTCACAGTGCCCGAAGCTAATATGGGCGATATACTCGGCGATTTGAATACCCGCCGGGCACGTGTGCAAGGGATGGATACGCAAACAGGCCGCACCATCGTAACCGCCCGTGTTCCGCTGGCTGAGATGCAACGCTACACCACTGACTTGCGGTCGATGAGTGGCGGTCGCGGCATATTCGCCATGGAATTCGCACACTACCAACGGGTTCCAACTCACATAGCGCAGGAGATCATCGCTGCGGATCAGAAAGATAAAATAGAGGGCAGAGGGTAGAGGGTAGAGGGTGGAAGGCTATTTTCATTCCTGGTGGTAAACGGAGTTCATGACAACTTCTCAAAAAGAAGGGGCGGTGGGATGATGCTCAGAGTACAAAAAAAGGCTGCCAGTCAGTTGATGACTGGCAGCCTTTTTTTGGTTGTTTATAGCTCACGCACGCAGCGATAGCCGTGGTGCTCCCGCAATGTGCATTGGTCACGCCGTCATCATCCCCTTGGCGCTTGACGCATTTCCTCCCAGATTCCTACATTGAGTTTATGCAGATGCATGGGTTTCTAGAACCCCACTTACCCAACTGTTAAGACTCTTGTCAGCAATTTTCGCTTGAGTATAAATCTTTCGATGTAATTCAGGAGGTATTCGAACGATAAATTTGCCTGAAAATGGCTTCTCTGGTTCCTCATTCCTTTCTACACAGAACTCCAAGTAATCATCTACAGAATCTCTGAACGCCTGGCGAATATCATCGACCGAATCGCCCTGAAATGTGATTACATCGCGGAGATTGATAACCTCACCGTGAAAAATACCCGCCTCATCATCGTATTCAACTTTACCGACATATCCTTTATATTCTATCATGGTGATATTCCAGCTTCTTTCAAAAATTTTCGTACTGATTTCACAGCACCTTTATCGGTTTCTTTTTGAGGATGCGGACGGTGGAAAACCGCCCTGGCACCACTCAATGCAACTCGCACTCTTGAGCCTCTACCTTCTGTTATTTCTGCACCTACTGCATTGAAAAGTACCTCGATATCTTCCCAAGCTATATTTACGCGCACAGGTTGGGCAAAAATTGCTTCAAGCGTTTTCCTGTGTTTCTTCTGCATAGAACAATAATATCAGACAGTGATACTGAACGCAAGCGTTTTGACAGATGATTTTTCCACTCTATCGCACTAAATATTTTTCCAGCAACTAACCTCCAAATTCGACCGCAAAACGGCCGTCCGTGGCGCGCAAGTTTCTTTTCCCGGTAGTGGTAAAAAGGTAAGTGATGGGCTATTTCAAAGAGTAAGTGTTCTGCCCCTGGTGAAATAGAACGCGGATTATGCGGATATAGCGGATCACCGCGGATTTTTTTTATAAAATATAATTCGCGTTAATCCGCTTAATCCGTGTCACACCTGCACTTGCTGCAGGTGCAAGTGTCCGCGTTCTATTGAAACAACTTTCAGCAGCCCCCTGAACGATCACTTTCAATGAAGCTCCCAGCGGCGTCCCCGCCGCCGAGGATGGCGGCTAGACAGCGGTGAAGAATGGATGGGAGATGGAAAATGGTGAGCAACAACCAAAAGGAGTTCAATCAGTCGCAACTGCGCCAGCCATGTATAACAGGCACAACTCCCCCCTCCCCATAACTG
>JBDRGC010000176.1:0-2527 GCA_043818215.1 Chloroflexota bacterium
GCAAACTTCCGAGCTGGTATTTATTCGTGAGTGAGAGCAATCCAAACATGCCGTCGTCGAAGTTATCGAAGCCGGATCTGTTCGAAGTATCTGTACTCGTGGCCACCATGCCGGTGATCGTCATATTCGGATTGGGCATGAACAGTGAAACGCCCCCTAGAGTGCTGTAGGGAATGATTAGCGCAGGAGACACTGGCATGTTCAGGTTCTGGTTCCACCACTGGCTTCTGCCGCGGCCACCGGCAAACTCGTTGGCGGAGTCATAGGTGTCATACTTACCGAAACCTATGGCAAACTTCTCGCTGAGAAACTGGGTGTAGTTGATCACGGGGAGCCAGAGGGTGACATCGTCATCTGCGGTCGAGGTGGTGGGGTGCGTCGCATCGGCGTTGACCGGGATGGCAGCACCGCTGATGCCGTTGACCGAGTTCCCGTAGCGCGACACGGCGCGTATCTGCAGCAGACCGCCGGGGATCAGCCCCATACGATCAAAATCGAGATTGATGTTGTAGTCGATGGTGCCACCATACTCGGAGTCGCGATCTCTTCCGCCATCGGTAACGGCTTGGAAATACTGGTTGTAATCGATATCGAAGGTAAATCCCTTCTTGGCCCACTCGGTCCGTTTGCCTCCGAAATCGCCCAGCAGGTAGGAACGTTTAGCATAATCACCGGAGTAGTCGGCCAATGGCAGAATGCCGCTGCTCTTTGCCGGGGCGGCGTCCGCCAGCGCGTCAGGCGCAGGAGCCAAGAGAATAGCCGCCCCTAAAAGCAGTACGGCCGCCATCCTCAATGTGTTTTTAAATCTGATGCTTGACATCATTTTGCCTCCAATTTTTTTTTAGTCATGGATGCTGCGCCGAGGCTGGTCCCCAGCGCAGCATGCGATGCTTTTTTGCCCAGTTACTTCGCAAATTTTGTCATGCTGAAGGCCGGAGGATTAGGATACTTCTTCAGCGACTGCTGGTATTGGCCCACGACCTTCATATACGGTCCGATCACCCAGGCAGCGACTCCAGCCTGATTCCATTGTTCCCGCGGATCACGCTCAATGTTGAAGAGAGAAGGATAACCCGTCCCCTCGGCACGATAGCTGCCCACACCCAGCGTGGACGGGTTGCCAGAAGATGAAATGAATTGCTTTGGATAAATCCGCCACTCCCGCCAGCGCACTGCTGCAACCTCGCCCTCCATGAACGTGATCAGGCTTTCGCGCGCTGACTGTTTGTTTTGGCCCAGGAAGAAACTGCTCTGATCGACCCCATCAATGGCACGGTCACTGGGTACCGTGGCCCCGATGATGTTGGCCAAGGTCGGGAAGAAGTCGTGGATAGACACCATCTCGTTGCTCTTTGCCGGTTTGATCTTTCCCGGCCATTTGATCATGCCCGGAACACGCAGTGAACCTTCAAGTGTATCGCCGACCTCTCCCCGGAACGGCCCGGGTGAACTGCCCATGAAATCGGTGTTGGACGCCTGGGTTTGAACCGGCCCATTGTCGGAAAGCCATATGACAATGGTGTTGTCTTCAATACCGGCCTCCTTGATGGCGTCAAGCACCTGGCCCGTGCGGTAGTCAAGTTCCATCACGCAATCGCCATAGGGCCCGGCACCCGATTTCCCTTCGAAGTCGGGATGAGGCAAGCCCGGATAATGCACCTGTGACCATCCCACATAAAGAAAGAATGGTTTCTTTGCTTTTGCCTGTTTTTTGATGTAATTCGCAGAGGCTTGTGCAATGTCACCTTCAATTTGCCGCCTGTATTCCAGATCGTAGGGACGGACTTTTTTTAACTCATCTTTTCCGGGTTCTGATTCCCAGATATAAGGTTGTGATTGGATAATTGCTTCTTCCGGCATACCGCTTCTACGCATAGAATCAGGATACAATGTACCATCGGTGGTTTGTAAAATCCCAACCTGGTATTCATCAAAGCCCTGGTGAATTGGCAGACTTTGCTTTTCTTCACCAAGATGCCATTTACCCACCATGGCAGTGGCGTAGTCTTTTGATTTGAAAAGTTCGGCAAGAGTCACCTCACTATCCTGAAGTGTGCTGGGTGTACCGGCAATAATGATACTTCCCAATCCTGCACGTTGAGAATATCTGCCTGTCAGCAAAGCCGCGCGAGACGGTGTACAGCCCGGCTACACGAAGAACTGAGTGAGCATGAGCCCTTCGCTTGCCAGCTGGTCGATGCGCGGCGTCGGCATGCCCCGAAGCTCGCCGCCGCTGCCGTAAGCGCCGAGGTCACCGTATCCCATGTTGTCAGAGAGCATCAGCACGACGTTGGGTTTGGCCGCTTTTTGCGTGGCGGCTGCCGCGTCTTGCGGTGTTGCCGCAATGGCAATGGTTACCCCCCAGTACGCAGCCGACAGCGGCCCACTTACGGGCCTTTGTTGTGACATTTAAACCCTTATCTGGATCAGTCTGTATCCAGTTCTTCTCCGAGACATCTTTGGGTTTTGTCGCACTGAAGTAGACATCCACCGAACCGTCAGCATTCATCACCGGATCACGCTGGCT
>JBDRGC010000177.1:0-3242 GCA_043818215.1 Chloroflexota bacterium
CGCTCCCCCGCCCCCCTCCTCCTCGGCCTCCTCGCCGGCCTCATGCACCTCACCCGCGCCGACGGCCTCCTATGGCTCCTCATCGCCCTAATCGCGATCCTCCATCCTCCGTCCTCCGTCCTCCGTCCCCTGTCCTCCACCCTCCGTCCTCCGTCCTCCGTCCTCCGTCCTCCGTCCTCCGTCCTCCGTCGCCTGTCGGCCGTCACCCTCGGCTACCTCCTCATAATGGCCCCCTGGATGCTACGCAATCTCTCGGCTTTTGGCACCTTGCTTTCGCCGGGCGGCCTGCGAGTGTTGTGGCTTACAAATTACAATCAGACTTTCGCTTACCCGGCCAGCTTGTTGACCCTCGAGCATTGGTGGGCCTCCGGTTTGACCGCCATCTTGCAAGCGCGGCTTTGGGCGCTGGGCGTCAACCTTCAGCGTACCCTGGCCGAGCAGGGCATGATCTTCCTTTTCCCGCTCATCTTGCTGGGGATGTGGCGCTTGCGCCGCGACCCGCGCCTGCGTCTGGGCGGATTGGCCTGGCTGGCTACATTCGGTGCCATGACCATTGTTTTTCCCTTCGCCGGAGCGCGGGGTGGTCTTTTTCACTCGTGTGCCGCTTTGCAGCCTTTGTTTTGGGCTGTGACCCCCGTGGGATTAGATGTCCTCGTGGAGTGGGGCGTGCGGCTGCGCGGCTGGAATGCCAAACAGGCGCGCCTGATTTTCGGGGGGGCGATTATCATATTTGCGATTCTGCTTTCCGTTTTTATCGTCAGCCAACGCGTCATCGGCGCCGACCCCGGCAACCCGGCGTGGGGGCATACTGCCGCGGCCTATACCCGCCTGGAAGTTGAACTCCGCTCCCTGGGCGCTGCCCCCGGCGATGTGGTGATGGTCAAAAACCCGCCGGGCTATTTCGCCGCCAATCGCCGCCCCGCACTTGTCATCCCCGATGGAGACGTAGAGACTCTTCTTGCCGCGGCCAAACGCTATCACGCTATCTACATATTGTTGGAATCAGACCACACCCACGGCTTAGACGCGCTTTATGCAGCCCCCCAACAAACTGCTTCAGAACTGCATTACCTGGCGACACTAGATAACACCCATATTTTTACGCTGAAATGATATTTCCCTTCTCATAGCCGCTGTGTATAGTATCAAGTCAATGTCATTAAGTTAAGCCATCGGCGGATTACGAATCCGCCTCGAGCAGGCAAGAAAAAACCATTTTTGCTCCTGTCGGATCCGTCCCCCAAGGGGATGCTGCGCGATGATCCGACAGACACCAATCCTTAACTTAATGACATTGAGTATCAAGTAACCACGGTGAACACGGTAGAGACGGTAAAATGAACATGTTGCTCTTCCGTCTTGAATACCCTATGTACCCGACCCCTGCTCCCCGATTCTTAATTCCTGCTTCCTAATTCCTAGTCCCTGATTCCTAGTCCCTAATCTCCCCATGTCCCGTCGCACACTCTCATTCCTCACCTTGCTCTCCGCCCTTTCGTTGGGGGGGTATCTCCTATCCAGTCACCTCTTCTACCGCTTGGGATTTCCCCTCGACGACGCCTGGATCCACCAAACCTACGCCCGCAATCTGGCATTAGGGGGCGAGTGGGCCTTTATCCCCGGTCAGCCGTCTGCTGGCTCTACGGGGCCTCTGTGGGCTGCTTTGCTGGCTGTAGGGCATTTCTTGCACCTGGGGCCTGCAGCGACGGCGCACCTTTTAGGATGGGCATCTCTCTGGGCTTTGGGTGCGTTAGGGGTGTATACGTTTCAGTTGCTATCTCCTCAACATCAGCGTGTGGCTCCCTGGGCCGGCGCGCTTTTGGTTGTGGAGTGGCATCTGGTCTGGGCGGCGGGATCGGGCATGGAAACTCTACTCTTTGCCCTGGTCGTCACCTTGCTGTTGACCCTGCTGCTGGTAGGTCGAATTTCCAAATTCGACCTACACTGGCTGGGCAATATCAACGTAGGTCGAATTTCCAAATTCGACCTACGCCGGCTGGGGAATGTCAACGCAGGTCGAATTTCCAAATTCAACCCACACCGACTGGGCAATATCACCGTAGGTCGAATTTCCAAATCTGACCCACGCTGGCTGTGCAATATCAACGTAGGTCGAATTTCCAAATTCGACCCACGCCGGCTGGGCAGTGTCACCGTAGGTCGAATTTCCAAATTCGACCTACGCTGGCTGGGCATGGGAGCATTGATCGGCCTCAGCGTTTGGTTGCGCCCGGATGGAATTACATTGTTAGCTCCGGCCATCTTTGTCATTCTGCTTTCGCGCAATACTTGGCGAGACAAACTGCGCATGTCGGCAGGACTGGCGATTGGCTTTGGGCTGATATTTATCCCCTATCTGTACTTCAACTGGGCCGTGGCAGGGACCTGGTGGCCGAATACTTTTTACGCCAAACAAGTCGAATATGCAGAGTTGCGTCAGCTACCGATCATCTCCAGGCTGTTACAGCAAGGTATGCTGCCATTGGTAGGCGTGGGAGTTGTCCTGCTGCCGGGATTTATCATATTTGTAGTGGATGCGCTTCAGCGGCGAAAGTGGCCTGTTCTGGCTGGAGCGCTGTGGGTTGTGGGGTATCTGGCCCTGTATGCCTGGCGCTTGCCGGTCACTTATCAGCACGGACGGTACGTGATTCCCATGATGCCAATCTTCTTTCTCTGGGGATTTGCTGGTTTTGTGGCTTGGATTCAGGCGGATAAACCGGCGATGGGGCGGCGTATAGTGGGGCGGGCGTGGCTTGTCACGACTGCACTGGTTTTGCTGCTGTTTTGGGGTGTGGGGGCCAGAACATATTCCCGTGACGTGGCCGTGATCGAGAGCGAAATGGTATCCGTGGCACATTGGGTAGCTGAGAACACTCCTGCCGAGGCCCTGATCGCTGCGCATGACACCGGCGCACTGGGATATTTTGGGAATAGGGCGCTGCTGGATTTGGCCGGGTTGATATCCCCCGACGTGATTCCATTTATTCGGGATGAGGCTCTCTTGGAGGAATATCTAGATTCCGAGGGAGCGGATTACCTGGTCACGTTTCCGGGTTGGTACCCGCGTTTGGTAGGTCGCGCCACCCTGCGGTTTCAAACCGACGGCTCTTTCAGTCCAGCTCTGGGCGGCGAGAATATGGCTGTCTACAAATGGCCCGGTCAATGATTTGTTCTGATTTGTTCTGTTGCTTGTATAGTACTCTTGTGCTATACTATCTTTTCAGAATCGTATCATTCGATCT
>JBDRGC010000178.1:0-6425 GCA_043818215.1 Chloroflexota bacterium
ACAAATGGTTGTCCGAAAGTCCGGTGTGCAACGAGAAAATACTAAAGTGGCTAGCGAGGATGCCGAGATGATGCGGGGCGGTGATAGCGTAGTGGCAGCGCGTCCCCCCTCCAGGGGGAAGGCGGCGGTTCGATTCCGACCTCACCGCTCCAGAGGAGGACAGACTATGAGGCCAATAATCCTGATTGCAAAACTGACTCTGCTTCTTCTCCTCATCCCAGCACTGGCATGGGGGCTCATGGGAAGTGAATGTATGGAGCGGTTCAATGGCTTGGATGGCAAGCCTTCGCCAAAACTATTATTGGGAAGTAAGCGGAACTGTGTTCATTTTTCTCCCGTCGCGTGAAGAAGCGGAATCCTTGATTCCAAATATGGAGTATTTGGGCTACTATAAATGTGATGTTGATAAAGCAATGAATTCTGAAGTAGGGCTAAGGCCGGTCCGATACCTTCTTCGTTGTTCATGGTGCCAAGGGGAAGAGCTGGAATGAGCTACTGGGAATACCGAGTGGTAAAGCGGACAATGAAGGCCGGAGAACACGCGCCAGACGTGCCGGCCGAAGATGAGACGTGGTACGCTATCCATACACACCACTCTCCGTTTACACGGAGCGAAATGAAGGGGTCCATCACGACCGATGCGGTTGCGCCGCAGGGAGAGACCCAAGACGAGCTCCGAGAGGACCGGGAGCACATGATGTCGGCACTGGACACGCCGATGCTGCGGTGGGAGGATTTCTAAAATGCGCAGAATGACCTGTGGGTGCTGTAAATGGTGGAACGGCCTACTGGCTCTCGGGCAATGTATGTTGCCGGGATCGGATGAGCCCTGCAAGGACACATGGAGTACAGATGAATGCAATAACTGGGACAGCCCGGCGCTGAAGGAGGTGTTTGATGAGCGAAGAAATAGTGACAAAAGCAGAACGGAAACAGAGGGAAGGGGTTAACGCCAATGCTAATTTTTCAGGGAAGTTATGTACCAGCAACGATGAAAGAACCCAGGAATTGGCAGAGGCACATTGGAATTACTCATACTACGCCATATGCTTAGGGCGTAACCCAAACCGTGTAAAGGCTGACATAGCTACCGTTGGCTGGATTTACAAACAGGCATTCGTTCATGGTTACAAGCACGGGAAAGAGGAGGTGGTGGGATGATTTGCAAGCTGCGGGTAGATTCGGTCGAGGGCGAGCACGTTCACCTGAAACTGTTCTGCGGAGAGCAGGAGGGCTCGCTCGGAAAATGCGGCGAGCTGATTATGCGCATAGGCGAGTACCAGCTTTTCGGCGCAGCCCTCACCCTGGGCGCTAGTTTGTCGGGTGGGCACCTGACAATGATTCACGACGACGTGAAGTTCAGGAAATGGACGGAAAGGGGGCAGTCATGAGGTGCCAGCGCTGCGGCCAAGCCGACGCGGACCGGCTCCTGTACTGGCGGCGGTACTACATGGAGATCGGAAGGAAGGGATAGAGACAGGATAACGTGTGCGTGAAAGGGGGGGGATGGCTATGAAAGGAATTACATGGTTTGATGAGGCAGTTTCCGGCGAGCAAACAAGGCAAAAAGACCGGATGGATTATCTCCAGCGCTGTAAGCCGTGGTTCCGTGTCGGGATGGAGTATGCGTGTCAATTCAGCCACAATCATATCGTGGACTATTCCGACAAGAGAACGGAGCGGGCAAGCCTAGTCTCATTCAACCAGGAAGTCGGCAGCATCCGAGGGGTTATTGTCCACTTGTATTTGGGCAAGGCCGACACGCTTACGCGAGACGTAGGGCCAATCATCGAAATCCTTATTAATGACCACCCGGACTTAAAGGGTGGAGACGGCGATGATTTTGTGGGTATCAAAGCCAGGACGTGGGAGTTTATGCACAAGAGAAAAACCGATAGCGGCGATTTATGGGAGGTTGTCCTAACGGTACGCGCGCACTATGAGGCCGCCGAAAAGTGTAAGCTAGTCGGGACAGGGGAGTTTGAAGAAAAGATGAAACTTGAATGCGAGGAGTAATCTTAACGACGTCGTTAAAAGGGGGGAGTCATGGCAAAGGCGTGGAAGATCACTAGCTGCTGGGAGTACACCGAGTTCGAGGATGACGCGCATCCGGGAGGTGAGGGATGAAACGACTTATGGCGTTGGTTCTGATGGTAGGCGGATTTCTGGTAGTGCTGACCGGGGCAGTTTGCTACGGGGAGGACAAGCCCCCCATCTTTACCGTCGAGACTTCGGGCGGGGATGTTCAAGGGTCGTTCCGGATTATCGAATCTTGCGAGGAGTTTAGGGCGGCACTCGAGCTGGCGCTAAAATACCTAGACTCAGACGATTGGACGTTAATAGTATCGGGCGGGGTACGCGATAATGACCAGATGCAGAGACAGCTTGGCAGTGACATTGAACGAATCCGGGCTGTACTGCGGCAGTGGTAGCCATGATAATCCGCTAGGAGATGAAAGATGAGTACAATAGAACAATGGATGATTAGCAAGCTAAAAGAATGCCAGGACGATCCTGAGTATTTACGAGCGTATATCGAAATACTGGAAGGGGAATTAGAATTACGCCGATCAAAGAATGAACAAGAAAACCTGGAGGCATAAAAATGTTGATAGGAGCACTAGATAGATATGCGGAGGATAAAAAATGAGCAGGCTATACGTGCTGATGGAAGTTGTAAAGACCGATGCCGTCGATGTGGACGGGAACGCAGTCTACCACCCGGTCGATGGGGGTCGGGGGGAACTGATGTGGCTGCGAACGGACCGCATCATCGAGTGCGCGAACAGTGGGCCAGGATACGGTTTTATAGACCCAGGAGACATATATATAGACGATAGCGGCCTAATAAAAACAGCAACTAAAGAGATAAACGAGTGTGACTTTCTATGCTTCCCCACCCCTGAACGAGAGGAGAGAGATTGCCTTACTTGCGGACATAATGCCAAGAATAAATTCCCGTGTGGCCCGTGTACGGAGGGCGGAAAAAGAGGCAATAAAAAATATACGTACTGGAAACCGAGGGCTGGGGTTGACTAAACCTCTGGGCTTGATAGATTGGAGGAGAACATGCTGTATAAAGTGCTTAACAATGACTGCTCTGCATATCATGGTGGTAGCGGCGTTTGGCATTTGCCCAAAGGCAAACGCCCTGGAAAATGGATGCCGGCGATTGTCAATCTTATCCTCTGCGAAAGGGGATATCACCTATGTCGCAGGGAAGACCTGATCCATTGGCTTGGGCCAACCGTGTGGGTGGCGGAAGGCAGGGGCGAAAAGTTACTCGACCATGATAAAGTAGTGTTTACTCAAGCGCGATTGCTGCGACGGCTAGACACCTGGACTGAACGCACCGCCCGCCTGTTTGCGGCAGACTGCGCTGAGGCGGTGCTTCCATTGTTTGAAAAAGACTGCCCAAACGATAACAGGCCACGGTCAGCAGTTGAAGCTGCCCGAAAGTTTACCAGGGGGAAAATATCGGAGAAGGAATTGTACGCAGCCTGTGTCGCAGCCAGGGACGCAGCCTGCGGGGACGCAACCTATGCCGCAGCCTGGGCCGCAGCCAGGGACGCAGCCAGGGCCGCAGCCAGGGACGCAGCCTGGGCCGCAGCCTATGCCGCAGCCAGGGCCGCAGCCTGGGCCGCAGCCAGGGACGCAGCCTGGGCCGCAGCCTATGCCGCAGCCTATGCCGCAACCAGGGATGCACAAACCAATCTCCTTTTTGAGCATCTGGAGGGCAAACGACAATGAGAAGGTTTGTAATGAGAAGGTTTGTGATGTTGGAGATCGAGCGATACTTGTCTGCTGACTTAACGCGCTGGGTACCAGTAAATGGAAAACCCGGAGACGACCTCTACCTGCACCCGTCTCATATTATCGAGTGCGCGGACAGCGGGCCGATGTACCGAACACCCCAAAAAGAGGACAGAGTATTAGACAGGTATAGTGATGGGAAATGGGATATTACAGGGAAACAGGTAATAGCGTGGACACAGTGGAAAAGTAGCCACCCGTTCCTCTGCTTCCCCGCGCCGGAGCGGGAGGAATATGAAGAATGGTCGGAAGAGGAAATAAATCATGTTTGGGATAGATATAATGCTCTTATAAAGGCGGGGAAAATAACCCCTGTTCAAGGAGAAGAAGACCGGGAGAAGATAGAGGTAAAAACGGAATTCATAGAACAACGTGGACCAAAGACAATCAAGAAGAAACCCGATCCCGCGCCGGAGCGAGAGGAGATAAACTGTCTCACTTGTAGACAAAAGATGAACAAACAGTACTATCCATGTCGCCCATGTATAGACAGTGGGATGAGCGGCAACAAGAAGTATGCGTACTGGCAACCAAAGGACGAACCCGATCCCGCCGAGTGGTGCGGGGGAGCATTAGGAGGAGTACTATGATGCTAGACACTAGTCCAAATGTAGAAAATTGGGATACCATATCACGGTATGATAAACTGCTCCTGATGGGCCACACAGTAAATTGTGCTGCCCGGATCGTAAGTGGAGACGGTGAGTGCGAATGCATGCCGTGGCTAGAGACAAGGGATGAGCAACGTTGTTCAGCTTGAAAAACACAGACCTCATTGGGTTGGCTTTGTCATATGCCCAACGTGCTTTACGGAATGGTGCGTCGTTGCGCCTGTGGGGACGGAGCGGCTGACGTGCGCCGAATGTTGCGCTTTTATGGACCCGCCATGGTGGGAGGAGGCCAACAGTGGGAGATAGAATAGCCTGTACAAAAGAAAATCCATCAGATGTAAAGCCATATAAATGGTATCATCCAGACGCTAAGCTAATTGATTCATTTGATGATTTCTGGGATGACAGCTATGATATATACGAGTGTCCGAACTGTGGCATTAGATTTGATGTTACTGTATAGGAGGTCAGCGATAAGTGACGACCGCTTGTTGAGTAAACTTTCCCGGACAATACCAGCCCGTAAGGTTGTAACAGAATTCAACTGGGTTCGTAAAAACTTGATGCAATTTTCCGAGGAGTACCGTTCTGTCCGTAAAAAATATGGGAAGAATACTATGCTATCGTGTGATTGGTGCCACCATAAATTTGAGCTTGAAGACTGGATGTCATTAGCCCAACCTAAACGCGGTGGATATGGCCCAAAACGAAATTGGGTACTATGTGAATCTTGCGTGGACTTAATGGAGGCCAACAATGAGTGACACCCGATCAGTATGCGCTCTAGCAAAAGAACATGTGATCTATGACATCCCGGACAACAGGCCAACATGTTGCGCGTGCGGGCAAATGGTCATTGAGTATATCCCATGTACAACCTGCGGTACTGAGATGATCCGGTTATGTCCATCTAGGGGAGGCGGCGATGAGTGATAAAAAATTGCTGTTCTCAGTAACCAAAAAAGACTTACGGCTACAATGGTTTTCGGGAACTGGCGCAGGAGGTCAGTATCGTAATAAACATCAGAATTGCGCCCGGTTGCATCATCCAGACTCAGGCGCGACCGTGACAGGTCAATCCTATAGGGAACGCACGGTAAATCTAAAAGAGGCGATGAGCAATCTAGTCAAACATCCAAAATTCCGATTTTGGCACACAGCTAAAGCCCAGGCGATTATCACAGGGATTACAATTGAAGAACTGGTTGATGACATGATGCAACCACACAACCTTCAGATAGAAACACGGGACAAGGATAACAGGTGGGAACCGGAGGGAAGCCAGCGATGAGTGAGCCATGACACGCCAACGATGGAAACAAGCGAGGTCATGGCTGCTGATGTATTCGTACTGGCGGCCCGTCTGGGATGGATCGCTGGTTATGGTCCCGCGCTGGCGATTGCTGGGATGGTTGTTCTGGTGGATGGACAGCAAGTGTAAGGAGGCTATTGAACAACGGGACCGGGACATTGAGAAGATTCAGGAAACGTTGAAAAAGTGGAAAAAGGAGGCCAGTAATGAGTAACGATAAAGATGGTGAGTTCTTCATAATTATCATGGTCGTTGTTCTAGTCGGTACAGTATTGGCCTGGCTTCTAAACCAGAACACCATAGAATATTACCAAGCGACAGGGAAAATCCTTGGAGGATAGACAGGAGACCGGCGATGGTACCATTTAGTGCAGAATTATTAGCTTACTTTGCAGATATTCAGGCCGTCATGGTTGAAGTAGACGCTATGAAAGTTGCAAACATCGAACGCGAAGCGCATGGCCACTCGTTGGCATTTAATGAGGCTGCCTTTCTGGAAAAAGCTCAATATCTATTTGCTATCAGGAATATTCTACGAAAATTCGGAGGCTGACGATGAATCGTGACACATTATTTCTTGATTGGCTTGAGCGGCACCAAGGCTATGCCTTGCTTAGTGATGACCACGATCGCTGGGCAGTAGTGACCGATGGGCTACAAAACATTCCTGATGAATGGCAATTTGCAAA
>JBDRGC010000179.1:0-5296 GCA_043818215.1 Chloroflexota bacterium
GATCGCGGGAATCCCAATCTCTTATAGCCTGGAGTATTTGTTCATCAGGAAACCGTCTTTTTCTTCCAGGCTTTTTTCTACTCTTCGGTGGTCTGCTCTCGTTATTCTTGTTCGGATATTTCAGAACTGGGGGGCGAGGTACTACTGGCTCGTCGGGTGGTTGACATATATTATCGTTTCTCTGACTGACCACATAATCCTCGATTCGTTTTCTCTTCTGGTTTACTTGCATCGAGTCCTGACGCCGTTTCTCCACCTGGATTCGGACAGAGAAAACCAGACTCACAAAGGATGAAATGCATAATAATGCCATCACCCAGACTATCTCATATCCATACTTTTCTGTGACAATTGAATATATCCAATAGGCCAGAACGCTAAGAGTTATCCCAATCGCCAAGAGTAATACGCTAATCAATAATTTATGTTTTAACATTTTTCTCCTTTTTTATTGATTTCCGTACTCCCGGGCTAACTCGGCGTATTCTAGTTTGATATACAAAATCGGTATGGATGGATCTGGCGATATTCTACAGCTACAGATTGGTGTCCGGAATTACTTTTACAAATCCGTACACTATGTCGGACAGCTTCCAGACTTGGATGTGTTAGAAATGGATCAACTTTTTTTGGGGTGGATTTATCGTGAAGATCACAACCAATACTCGTAGTAGGTAGAGCTTACTTGCAGGAGATTTCGCAATGATGTATACAAATGACCAAATCCAAATACCAGCCTATTCGATCCGCTTACTTACCGGAAATGAAGTGGCTAACATACTCAATATTTCTCGTGCTTTTGCTTATCGATTGATGAAAGAAGGGACAATCCCCACAGTAAGAATAGGTAGTGCAGTTCGTGTACGTTATGAGAGCTTACAAATGTTCATAGATGAAAACACAGTCATTGCGCGTATCAGCTAGACCGTGTCCAAGTGTAAATGTAGGTTTTTGATTTCCTGATAGGACGGCGGATGATGGTTGGTAGTAACTCAGTGCTGTTCAGTTCTAAAAAATATGGGTCTGTTTCATCTTGGTTGCAACAGGTGACTGACCCCCTACGCACACTCCACCCTGCGGGCACTCCGCTGATATCCCCCAAGGAGACGCTAATCGGGACTATGCTTAAAACATAACTTTACAGTATGCTCGTATGTTTTAGTTTATAACATTAGATCATCTGGATGCAGAGAATGTTATTTTACTGCCTCGATCTGGTTGCATGCCAATACCGATAAACCAGTATCCATAATCATGAATAGATACTTATCGTTAGGTCTGATAACGGAGAATAGCTATGGGAATTACTAGTACTACTAATCACCTTCAAGAAAAACTATTGAAAGCAGCTGAGGTTGCCGAAACTCTTAATGTTAGCCAGGCAATGGCATATAAGTTGATGCAAACGTATGCAATCCCTACCGTACGCATTGGCTCAGTCAGGCGCGTTCGACCCATTGATTTACAGGGGTACATCAATGACAACCTCACATCCCGGATGGTTGGAAAATGACTCAAAGATACTATATTGCGCAAAATAGATTTCTAGGTACAATTGGTATCGAAGCATGGAACCTTACCAACTTTATATCGGGTACTAGAGTCACCTTTCCTAAACACATGAAAGGAGTTTAGGAAATGGAAAAAAAACGCGCGCATAACGAAGGAACAATCTATCAACGTTCCAACGGCAAATGGCGAGCCCAGGTAAGCATCAATGGGCGGCGATTGAGTTATACTGCCAAGACAAAGAAAGAAGGTTTAGCCTGGATCCGTGAAACCAACAACCAGATAGATAAAGGCCTGACATACAAAGGGGCTGATACTACGCTTGAAGAATTTCTGACTGACTGGATAGACATGGTCGAATCTTCAAGATCCAAAGGTACTTTCTCCTTATATCGATGGACAGTCCAAAAGCGAATCAACCCATATATTGGCCACATTAAGCTGATGGATCTAAGACCTGATCTCGTGCAATGTTTCTACCACCAATTACTGATAGAAGGTTGTAGTAACCATGCGGTTCATGTTACCCACAAAACACTAAGGGTGGCTCTGAACCACGCTATCAAACTTGGATTAATCGGAAGAAACCCTTGTTCAGGTACGACCCCACCAAAGCCCAAGCAAACCGAGATGAAGTTCTTCGATGAAATTCAGGTCAGGGTATTGTTGGATAAAGCCCAAGCCATAAGGGACAGATTCTATCCCCTCTACTATTTGGCAGTACACACCGGTATGAGGCAGGCAGAACTGATCGGCTTGAAGTGGGAAGATGTCGATTGGGAACGCAGAACAATCCAGGTCAAGCGGCAGGTTAGGCATTTCAAAGGAGGTGGCTACACCTTCACGATGCCTAAGTCAAAGAGCGGAAAACGGACGATCATTCTCGGTAAGCGAGCTGTAGAAGTCCTTCGTGAACACCAGAATGATCAGCAACGACTCATCGAAGCTATTGGAGAAGAATGGGTTGATCTGGATATTATTTTCGCATCAAATGTCGGTACACCGGTAACAGCTAATAATCTTAGGAGAGCCTTTAGAAGACTCCTGAAAGCATCAGAACTACCTAAAATCCGTTTTCACGATCTGAGGCATACTGCAGCCTCTCTCATGCTCAATCATGGCATTCCTGTACTAATCGCATCCGGAAGATTGGGGCATTCCAAGCCCAGCGTTACAATGGATGTCTATGGACATCTAATACCGAGTAAACAAGAAGAGGCGGCTGAATTGATGGACAGTTTGCTATCTCCAGATGCTGACACAACGACCCCCAAATTGCACCTGGATTGCACCGAAACCGAGTCTGATCAAACAAAAAAGACCCAAGATACCGTCGTATCTGGGTCTTTCTTTTGGCTCCTCGGGTAGGACTCGAACCTACAACCTAGCGGTTAACAGCCGCTCGCTCTGCCAATTGAGCTACCGAGGAATGCGGGGGGATTATAAACGTAAGCCAGAGGCATGTCAAGAAAAAACGGCTCGCGTCAGACACGCACTTCGATTTCTACCTGTGCCCCCGGGGGGAAGGGAGATGGCCCCCGCTCGAAGTGGAATCCCGCCGCACCGGCGTGTCCACCACCCCCAAATTGGCACGCTATCTTCGAAACATCCACCTCGGCGGAATACAAGGTCACAAAGGTGGTCAGCCTCCCATTTTGAACACTATCCATGTAACAATAAGCGATTCGATACCCCATGTTGCGAATTTGCTGGCCAATATCGCCAGAGCCGTGGAGGTTGACTGCCAGAGTGGGGTAGCCCTCGAAACTAACTGGGAAACCGCAGCTGGTGATACTGCGGTGAATCTCACGCAATCTAGCTTCCCGCAATATTTCCCCTTGTGCGATGATTCGTGAGACTGTCTTTGTATCATTATCTAATAGAGGAACCCAAAATTTGTCGTTGCGAGGATGGGTGTTCAGTTGGTGGAGACCTTCGTTGAAGGAGCCAGTATCCGCCTCGGCCCAACGCCAGATGTCGCGGTCGCCAATCAATACTATTGCCCGGGGTATGGGTTGGTCGGGGAAGAAGTATTTCCACGTGAGCACGCAGGCGGCCTCGCGCGTGTCTCGAATACCCGGCCACTCGGATGCGATCTCGGCCAGCTCGTCGATAGCGGATTTGTGGTGATCGATCCAGGTGAACTGGTGGTAGGCTGCCAGACGCTGCATGTCCTCGCGGGGGAGCGAAAAATCGACCACGATGATCTGCTCGGAAACGAGTACCTGCTCCAGGGGGAGGAAGTTGCCGTAATCCATTTCGTATAGCTGCACATCTGCGCCCAGGGCACGGCGCACAATGGCTGCCGATGCGCGTCCGTCGGCGTCGTTGTGGTGTAGGCAGAGTGTTTGCATATTCATTCCCGCAGATTTCTAGCCCCCGAGCGCGCCTGCCAGCGGGACGGGAGTGAATACCAGGATGAAGATGATCAGCCCCAAAATAGCGACGGCCTTTCGGCGTTGATCCAGCGGGGTGATCTGATCCAGGGGTTCGGCGTGAACGCCCCCCATTAAGAAGATCAGGAAGGCCCATAGCCACCATCCCGACCAAACCAAACCCATCAAGAGCAGCCCTCCCAGGATGAACGGCCTGATCTTACGCGCCCGCACTCCCAACAGGCCATAGATCAAGTGACCGCCGTCCAATTGCCCAACCGGAATCAGGTTGAGTGCGGTGACCAGCAAACCTGCCCATCCGGCCCAGGCGACTGAATTTATGGTGACGTCCAACCCCCCGGTGGGTAGCGGCATCCCTGTGAAGAAATAGCGTATCCAATACAGGGCTGGAGAAATGCCTCCAAAATGGACTGGCTGAGGCAACAAATTTCCGTGGATGATGTACTTCAATAGCAGATAGAGGAGCGAGTTCCCCTCGAAGATCTGGCCCGGAGGTAAAACCAGGGGGATTTTGCTCACCTCGGATGTGTAGAGGCCGATGATGAGCACCGGGATAGCCACCACTAACCCTGCCAGCGGCCCAGCCACGCCGATATCGAGCAAAATGCGTTTGTTTTTGGGCGGCTGCTTGAGTTGGATAAAAGCCCCCATGGTGCCAAACGGACTGAGTGGAAAGGGGAGAAAGTATGGGAGTGTGACCGCCGTTTTATGATAACGCGCTGCCAGGTAGTGACCGAACTCGTGAGCAGTCAGGATCGCCAACATACTCACAGCAAAGGGCCAGCCGGTACCCAGGTTGGCGAGGATATTCTTGATATCGGTCAGCGTGTTTCCGGTTACAGGGCCTTCGTAATTGTAGAGTGCTCCCGCAAAGAGAACACTCAGCAGTGTAAGTAAAAAGAGACCCGCGTTTACCCATGGGTTGGATGGTTTTGGCCGGACGACACCCCTGATCAAGAGAATGGTCTGCCTGCCATCTTCCAGCCGGAAAATCGGGGTTACGTCGTGAGGTTGCAGCGCCTCTGCCAGTTGGTCGTAGGCAGCCTCAGAATCGAGGTATAGCTTCCCCCTGTAGCGGACCAGGAATCCCTGTTGAGCGGTTCCCCAGGTGGTATCATCAATACGCAGTACTCGGCGGATAAGGGGAGTCAAGTTATCAGTTTCAATTTTAGAATTACCCCTTTGCGGGTTTTGGACATCGTGCCCTATGGGCGTTTTGGATTGTGGAGTCATTTGGTTTTTCTTAATTAGACTGAGTCTACTGAAAAAAAGCTATCTCACCGCAGAGTACGCGAAGAGCGCTGAGATTTTTAAATAATTAGTTTTACGTTTCTAAACTTTGCTCAGATTTTGGTATGAATTCTAAAACCTGGTTTTAAGTTTTTCTCTGC
>JBDRGC010000180.1:0-9357 GCA_043818215.1 Chloroflexota bacterium
TGTGTCCCCTGCGGTGGGATGATAAGCATTGTGGACACAGCCATGATCCTACTGCCGGATATATCCTCACGGTTCACCATCTGGATGGTATCAAGACGAACTGTGAGTGGGGTAACCTGGTTGCATTGTGCCAGCGATGCCATTTGCATATCCAGGCGGTTTATGTTCCGGGTCAGCTGTTAATGTTTGATGTCCCGATCTGGATATCCACTAGAGGATTGGTTGGAAAGCAACAAGAGAAATAGCAAAATGGAGAAACAGCAATGCTAAACAAGATTCAAGCCGTTACTTATCAATCAGATACTGGTAGTGTGACTGTTACGCCAATAGGGTTTTATTCGCGAGAGGCTATGGATGTATGGCAAATACGTCCCGGTTTATTTACTGGTGTGTGTCTGTTCATTGCCGATGACACTGTGGTTTATCAGGACCCGTCGTTGTTGCCTATATTCCGTATAACATATAAATACACAAACCATTTCTTGGATGGTTTGCGAGCAATTGAAGAAGTTATCCCCGTGTCTGACAAGTCTACTGCTTTTTTTATATACTTGCTGGTTCTAATGCGAAAAAAAGTTTCGGAAAAACGCCGTAATACTATAGCTTGGGACGAGGCTATGATATCGATATTCGTGGCTACCAATCAGATATATACTACATGCCCAATAGACATCCAGGTACAGGCCAAGCCAATGAGCCAGAGAGAAATTGAGCATTTGATAAAACGAGTTAATGTAGATACAGATTTAAGCAAACTCAAAATGCGCCCCACGGATTTTGCACAACTTGTTTTAGGTATTGGTCCGCGGGTATTGAGCAGAGATTGGTTTTTGACAGTTACCAGGCTAACCGCGGAATACCGCAAATTAATGAATAAAAACGATTCGGACTCACAAGCTTGGTATTGGCGTGTCAGTTCTTTATCACTTTCTCTGAGCAAATATCCAACAATCAATATATCAGGTGTTAATTTACGCTTATCTAAATTAGACCTGGCATTTTTGTCGGCTCAGTATCCGCATTTATGGGCTATATCTACCATTTCTGTTCCCCCTGCATATGTGGTCAAGGCGCTCTGTCCGGGGCCTATAAGGAATTATCAGAGCACGGCTGACACGGGTCCATTTAAGCTGCCAGAAACAAAATTGCCTGCTATAAGAGCATTGATAAGTACACTAATTGCAGAAGCCGAAAAAGGCGTATTTGCTCCATTTGGCACATTCTTGTTTTCGTTGCCATCGGAGGTCAAAGAGATCACAACACAACCTGACGAACCATGGGGACTTATTATTTACGTCGCAGACGGAAAAATATGGTTTCGTATAACTGATACAAAACAGAAAACCGAACCACAAGGCCCGATCCTGGTATGGATACCAAGCGTAGATAAAGATAATCGTCAATTGAACGACGGTGTGATAGACGTTGTTGGTTTTGTTCTAGCTGCTATATGGCATGACTTGAGAGTTGCTGGCCCAGACGCGTTTCCTCGAAAACGTATGAGCGGAAATAAGCATAGGCGGCGGAAGCCGTCTTGTCAAACAGAAACAAATACATCTTCTTCTGGCCGCTATTTTCCGCGCCAACGGGTTGATCAGGGGTATACGTTGTCGGGGGTACGAGAATGGGGCAATCCGAATGATCGCGAGAAAATACGACGCAGACGCCATTTTGTCTCTGGATTTATTCGACGATTATTGCCCGGCCATCGTCGAGGAGAAGCGGCGTATCATGCAGCATTACAAAGCAGTGTGATATTACCGGATGGCTACACGTGGGTCAGTCCGCATACCCGGGGTGGTCATAGTGAGGACGACGAACCGCAACCAACGCTCATTCGTGGTCTGGCGTCCATGATGGCGATTGTGGACCTAAAATCTTAGTCGATAACAAGGATGATCAGGAATAGATACATTGGCGTGCTTTCTAAGGACAATAGAGTGATATAAGATTATGTCAAACAACAACGTATGGCTTAGTGGTTTATTAGCGTTGGATTCTGTGCAATACGGTACAGGTGACACCGTTCAGGTCAGAATACGCACGGATACTTCGGTTTTCGGCGGACAGCACTTGGTGATCTTGGAGAAGGGCGCCGCCCACATTTTTGACCGGGAAAACAGGAAATTCGCGAATACTGGTATTTGCACACGTGGAGCCTCGATCTGTGGCTCTCTGGTTTCCCAACAGGATTCTGCGACTGTACTTGGCAAACGCATCACGTTCCATGACGGCCACACTTTACCATTCATCAACCAGGTCTGGCTTCAGGGTTTGTTGCAGATACGCTCCGTCCAAAAGATCATGCTCAACGGACGATCCGTTGATGCGATTCATGGAAATGTTTATACAGGCCAACCAATGTTCGGAGGCTGCCAACCGGTGATCATCACTGCATCCAGGCCGAAATGGGCTATAAATAAAGCCAGGCTTTCACCCGATACCAGGGATCTACCTGAAGTTTTGGCGCAAGGCCATTTACTAACTATCAACGGGGTGACGGTCGTGAATATAAAACGGATCGATTTTCTGGGAAATGTATCTCCCAGGCGTTAGATGATTAGGGGTAACACGGGCGCATTTACAAGTTGGGGGAGGGCAACTTTCCAAACCTATTTAACCACGGATTTCACCGATTTCACTGATTTTTAACGCCTTTTATCCGTGCAATCCGTGGTTGCTTTACTGTGCTCCCCCAACTTATGTATGCGCCCATGTAACACTCGATATGGAGGCCAATGAGATGATATTCCTGACACGTATTGATCCAGCCCAAAATATGGCCCGGTGGTATGTGGTTGGTGTCCAGCCCACTTTGTTTGACAAGATTTCGGTTGTGTGTGGTTGGGGGCGGATTGGCACAGCTTATGAACGCTGGCGGGTTCTGTCGGTAGGGAGCCAGGAACAAGCTGATGAAATGGCAACACGAATCGTGGAGAAGAAAACCAGGCGAGGATACCGGCAGATCGAACTATGCGCGTAGTCTCTTACACTGTTTTCATTAGCCAAGAACTTCAGAGCCGAGGTATTGGATTCTGGGTCAATCTGACCGGTTTTGTTCCTGCCACTGCTCCCATGCCGCAGCATCATCACCAGACAACTGGCCAGTGAAGGTTGTCAACGCCTGGGTGATATACCAACGTGTTGACTTGTCTGCATAATGTAGAGCAGTAATGAGTGGCTTCACAGCTCGGGTATCTCCGATTTCGCCTAACGCTTTGGCGGTGGTTCCTTGCACTCCCCAGTTTTCGTCTTGGAGCGCAGCGATGAGAGGTTCCACGGCGCGGGGATCGGCGATTTTGCCCAACGCTTTGGCAGCGACTTCCCTAACGTTGGGTTGATCTCCGAGTGTGGCGATGAGTGGTTCTACCGCACGTGGATCACCGATCATTCCTAACGCCCAGGCAGCAGCTAGTCGTACATTGGCGTCTTTTTCATAGCTCAAAGCTTCGATCAATCCATTAACATCACTTCTGGCTTTTAATTCCTCAACATTGGGTCGGCTAAATAAATTAAAAATACGCATCTCATATTCTTCCTCTCACTGGTAGATAAAACACTCACCATAGAGGTGAACCAGCAACTTCATATCGTCATATATGTGCAGTCCGACCAATTTCGGTTAGCGGGACGCTTTCCCCAAAATGCTGCTTGAAGATGCGATAATACATTAGCTCCTCTTTGGAGCGCAGTTGATCGCCATCTCCCAGGCCGCGCTCGGCGTTGAATTCCTCATCGGATACGGCTGTCTCGGCAAAATTGGTCAAAGTTTCACCTGATCCGGAACCTTCCCAAAACTTAGACTTGTCCCGCCATATGACCTCATCGGGAAGCGTGTCGGCCAACCCTTGACGAAGAGGCCATTTTTCCATTTCTTGCGGGCCGCGAATCTTCCAGCGGGCCGGAATTGCCAACGCGTATCGGACAACATCAGGATTGAGGAAGGGCATACCTACCCCGGTGCTGTGAGCGGATGCCGAGCGGTCTACTCGTTGCAAAGCCGTGTTATGTAAAGCGGCTATAGTCTCCTGGACGCTTAAGGTGAGTTCAACCTCGCTCTGATACATTTTTTGGTACGCATATCCTGCGAAGAGTTCGTCACCGCCCTCGCCGGAAAGCACGAAGGGGACATGGTCTGAAGCCAGTTTGGAGACCAGGTAATTCGACACGGCGCTATGCACCAGGGGTGCATCGAAAGATTCTAGATGGTAGATCGTTTTATCGAGAACTGACCGCATTTCATCCAGTGTATAAATGTGTTCGTAGTGCTCTGCACCAATGTGTTGAGCTACCTGGCGGGCATATTCCAAATCGGGAGCGCCTTCTATACCGGCAGAGAAAGTGTACAGGCGATCGACAAAAGGGCGTGCCAGAGCAGCAATAACGCTCGAATCTACACCGCCACTCAGCCAGACTCCTACTTCCGCACCTTCGGGAATGGCTTTCTGTACAGCTGTTCGCAAGTGGTCAGACAGTTGCTCGGCACTTTCCAGCGCGCCATCGAGCTGGATAGGTTTTGGGAAATAAGGTTGATAAGGGTACAGACCCTGATCGGAGATCAAGAAGTGCCCTGGGGGAAATTCGCGGATTTCTTCTACCACGCCTGCCAAAGCTTTGATCTCCGAAGCAAAGCAGAGTGCGCCGGCTTGAAACCCGTAGTAGAGAGGCCGGATGCCCAGGCGATCGCGAACCAGTAGGAATCGCTCACCATCTACAATGGCCAGCGCAAATTCGCCTTCTAGTCGGCCGAAGATCCGAGTACCGCGTTCTTCGAAAGCGTGTAGTATTACCTCTGTATCAGAACCTTCGACCATCGTATGGAATTCGAGAAACCCTTGCAGGGAAGTGCGATTGGTGATGCGGCCATCCATCACAATGGCCGACTCGCCGTTGGGGGTTGTAATCGGCCCAGGTTTTTCGTGGATGGCGGTCAGCCCAATGGCTCCCAGCGCGGCGTTGGAACCTTCCCACACTTTGGGTTTTGATGTACCCCGGTGCCGCGTTTTTCTCAGCATCTTGGTTACGATTTCGTGATTTTCGCGTGACAGTGTACCTGCTATGCCGCTCATGGTTAATAACTCCTTTGAATTATCATTTCTATTCTCTGGGGATATCCATTAATGGGTATATGCAGATGCGTCCTATCTTTTCAAGCAAACGCTGCCGCTCCCTGAGATCTTTGGCTTGGGCTAACCTGGCCTTGAGTTTGTGAAGTTTGCGTCGGCGACTTTGTCGTCTATGGAGTTTACGGTCTTTTTCTCTTCCCATGAATATACGTTCTCCTTTATTACAATACTTGATTACATTTCTAAATAAATTGCAATCCCTGAACTTGACGGTGTTTGCGGAAACAACCCCCGTCTATTGGTGTTTCGGACATGCTCAACACGTGAAACAGATAGCGGTGACAAGTTGGGGCGCCGAACATGGATGGGGGTTTGACACTTTGTTTTTCCCGTCACATAACGGGTCAATTCGCTGACACTCAAATGTTCAATACCCAACCGGTCCAATGTGCGGCCCCGCTGCCAGTAGTCGGTGCGATGGGCGATGCAAGCCAGGCGGATGATACTATCCATGCCGCGCACAGAGACTCCGAAACGCTTTCCCAGAGAAGTAATCGGCACCAGGCCCATGGGGACATCTTCGGTGATGTAACGGTGGAATAATGTCGTTGGAGCGTTGATGCCGCGGTAACCGGGCTGGTTGTGTATGGCTTCGTGCAAGCTCTCACCGCTGGTGTTGTAGGCCATCTTGAGCCACTCTCGCGCCGTAACCGCGCGCACGTTCACAGCAGAGGCGACTGTCATCCGCTCACGATCCAGGACTTCCATCAGGCGAGCTACGGTGGGAGTGACGCCATCCAGGTAGAACTGGAATTTGCCATGTGTGCCTTCAATCAAGCCTGCATTGAGGATGCTGATGGTGGGGTGCAAAATCGCACCGATGTTGTTGAGGCCGGTTTGAAGTACGTTTCCTCCATCAATGAACTGAGGATAAGCCGAAGCAAGTGATTCTAAAACTTTTGGGGTGTCCGTGGCTGGCAAAGCCGCCAGTGGAACAGCGTCTTTGATACGGAATATACGTGCCTGGGCTGGGCCATCTGATCGAGATGCGTAGATGAAGGTTTGTGCTTCGGCGACGATCACACCATTCATGCATCCTGATTCATCGAGTACCCTGCGAAACTCTATTGATCCTAGAGTACGACCTGGGTTAAGCACTACGATTTGTCCCTCCTTCAAGTAGGATGCAACAGAACGGGCGATTTTAAAGTGGGCATAGGCTGGTGTTACAACCATGATGACATTGCTATCCTCTATAGCCTCCTGCATATCGGAAGTTACACAGGCCAGGTTGCCAAAACCGCGCGGGCCTCCTGCATCCTGGTTTTCAAGCGTAATGCCGCCACGGGCTTTGATAGCGGCGATATGTTCTGGTGTGCGATTGTATAAAGTCACTTGGAAGCCCATCAGGGCAAGGTGAGCTGCCATAGCTTTCCCCCCGTTACCGGCACCAATCACAGTATAGCGCATAGATGAATTATTCATAAAATAGCTCCTTATTATTGAACTCTCTTTGTTTGACCTGTCTCATATTTTATGCTTAGGACTCACGCAACTATTACAGAAAATGCTGGTTGAGCCTGTCGCTGTACTGAGTGTACCGAAGTGAAACCATCGTTTTCGGCCACAGTTCGTTGGTTTCGACTCGCTCAACCGACGAACTGCGTAAATCCTATGCTTTCTAATCTGGTAGCCTCACTCAGAATATTGCCGTTGTAAGCATTCACAGCCACGCACGTACTCCGCTTGTCTATTCGGGTTGTGATCTCGCCGCACCCGTAGGGGTTGTTACGTAATTGGGGAGCATCCAGGATAATGGTTTCGACGGCTTGTGTCAGAGCAGCGGCGTCCGTCAGGGGGTCAGCAATGTTGGTAACAGACAGAGCACGAATGGCATCCAGAGCGATCTTCGCTTTATTGACCAGTTCGTCCACGCGCTCCTGGATGTGTGCGTCCTGAGTCATATCAGGCTGTCCTATTGCGTTCTTGATAGCCCGGCGTGCTAGTTTGCAAGATTTCAATCACATCCGCTGCTGTGGCGGCGTGGTCGGCCTCCGTGTACCCTACCACGTGAACGACATGGGGACGCAGAGCCATTTGCAGATATTCGCTAGCAGAGAGATGGGCACGGGCCGTGTCGCTGTCCACCGGGTAGCTTAGTAGTCCGGTGCGAGTCTGCCGCCAGATGTGGAAGTCTGCGTTTGCCAGGGGGCGGACGTCATCCAGAAATTCTTGGACTGAGACAGCCGGCCCCAAAAATATCGTCTGCCAGCCGGCTTGCTCGGCCAGCCGCAGGAAATTGGATACCCCTGCCACATGGACACATTCACCTAAAGCACCAGCGATTACGGTTTTCATTTAACGTTTTAAGTAAGGAGCCAAACGTTTGATCCGCTTTTTTAAACTGGATGATTTCACTTCTTGCATCCATTTAAACTGGCGTTTTACTCGTTTTGATCTGCGTCGTCGGTAATGGCTTTGATTGCCTTTGGTCTGCATGATTTTGCCGCTGCCGGTTTTTCGAAAACGCTTGGCAGTAGCTTTGTGTGTTTTTAGTTTATACTTCTTTTTTTTCTTGCCTCGTTTCTTTCTCGGGCTCATATTAATATCCATGTAATCTATCAAGCAATGCAACTACTAATCAATGACTCCACTGAAAAAACTACTTTTTTGAACATCTTCAAAAATCGTAGAACTGTCAACAAATCGGGCTTACGTAGCACACAGATGCAATTTTGCGGCTCGTACCGAGAAAATGCACACTTGATGCCAAAGTTTCTGTATCAAGAGCGCGTGTGGCGCCAACTTTTTAAAATCGGCCTTTTTTCATTAGAGTCATCAATCATTATCTTGGATTTACTCTCTTGCAGATAAGCATGTAAAATGGGACGGATTTTCTCAACTTTTATCTGCATACTCGCTGCCCACTCCCGGAGTAATCGTTCCTTGAAACGTCCCAACGCATTTTCCTCGGAGTGATTGAGTTTTCTTATGGCTTGTTGTGCAGATAGGTCGCGTATCAGTTTACTAATGGCCAGTACATCACCATCTGATTGAACGTGGTCAATTTGTCCCTTCAAATGTTTTTTATCCGTATCCAGTTGGCATGGTTTATTTCTCAGAACTTGTATTGCTTTCTGGACTACTTCTTGTGATGCGACTCGGCGGACCCGTGGGTTGTTTGGTTTATTTATGGGGAACCAAAATAGACAGTCCTTTGTTTTCACTTTGAAGCATTTAGCTTGCTCTCCTTGGATCGGCTTGACTTCTATTTTCTTGACCTGACCCACGCCATATTGGCGATGAACAACCCAATCTCCTATCGAATACTGGAGTCTTGTCTCCGTCATTGATCTCTCCTATGAAACCCATTTCTGACCGGGCCGCCGCCGGGGTTTCATGCGGTGAGTGTGACGGCAAAATGCCGTCATACGCGGCTCCTTACTGCTTGAGTATGCAATCAATTCATAAAATATCTGACTTTACCTTACTCTTTATGTTGTTGGCATTTTATACATAACGCGGCAGTGGGTATCGCTTCTAATCGCTCGAAACAAATGGCCTGTCCACATTTTGTACAGATTCCATAAACTCCATCTTCTATACGTTGGAGAGCCGCGTCTATTTCATGAAGTAGACGCTTTGATCGGGTTACGAAAAGCTGTTTTCTTTGTCGTTCGTCATATATCCAGCTAAGGTCGGAGCGATCTGGATTCGGGATTTCCTCGGACCGTATTTTTTTCTTTTCGTTGTTCAGTCGAATCAGAAGGCGCGCGCGACGTATATAAAGCGTTTCTTGTATTTTTTGTAAATTCGATGTTTTGACCATAGACATCATCCTTCCAGATTTTTCATCTGCTACACTACCATCGCCTGAGATATGCTCGCAATTTCCTCCGAATGCTGGGCCGCCGTAAACGCCGCAAGGCCTGTGCCTCGATTTGACGAATGCGTTCACGTGAGACACCCATCTTGTTGCCCACTTCCTGCTAGGTATGTTTTTTCCCATCGGCTAGACCATATCGCAATTGCAATATGCGAACTTCTCTCGGGGGTAGTGTCTCTAACACTTTGTCTAGATGTTGGCGTAGCAGATTGCGAGTGGCAACTTCATCGGGGACAGGGGCCTCTTTATCCTCGATAAAATCCCCTAGGAGAGTACTGAAAAACCCCCTGGACGAAAAACTGCCTTACACATCCGCCCCACTTTGGGCCAAAAAATGGCAGTATTTAGGGAACGCACGCACAAAAACGCCCGTTTTGTGGGAGAAGCGTCCCACTTTCGCGGAAA
>JBDRGC010000181.1:0-5238 GCA_043818215.1 Chloroflexota bacterium
CTCCTGCCTCCTACCTCCTGCCTCCTACCTCCTGCCTCCTGCCTCCTACCTCCTGCCTCCTGCCTCCCAGTCTCCCTGGCTCCCAGTCTCCCTAGTCCCTAGCTCCCTAGCTCCCCAGCACCTTGCGAAGCGCATTGGGTAACATACGCTCCATTTCCCATTTGTTTTCCATGTTTGGAATTATCAGGCGATGGTAAATCAGGGCATGATGAATTGGGGATAATAATTGCGCCAGTTCGAATATGTCTATAAGCTGACCCATAGGGGCAAACTGGCTCCAGGGTTCCAGATAGGCTTGACGCAGTTGAGAGTAGGCCCCGGGGCTGTCGGGCAGATCGAAAGCTACCTCCACTAAGAAAAACCAGGTGCTTAGAAATGGATGCGAAATCGAACAGTCGGACCAATCGATAAAAGCGTAATTTTCTCCGTTGAGTAACACCTGCCCAGACCAGAAATCGCCGTGCTCTAACGAAACGGGGATAGGACTCTCTTTTAGTTGCGCACTGATATCCTTGAATACCGTCCCCAGTTCTTGTAGGTGGGCGATTTCGTCTCCCGAGAGGCCCAATTGCCCTTGTTGCAGCATGGCCGTATCGGACAGCAAATCGTCAATCCAGGCCGGGAAGTTTTCCAGGCGGCGGTCGGGGACGCCAAGAGCTAAGAGTGATTCCACGCGGCTGGTGAGATCAAGTTGCAGTTGAGCGAAGCGTCGGGCGGCATTTCCCCAAGCCTCGATATCGGATGTCTCGGTGAGTGATTGCTTCCCAATGCTATCCATCAGGAACCAGTGCTTATCAGGTTCGATTGCCAACACGCGGGGGACGCGGCCTGGGAGCCATTCTGCCAGAGCGTGAGTGAGTTGCGGCTCGAAGTGGAACATGCCAGGCACAGCCTTGAAGTAGAGCGTCCCTTTGTCGGTGGGTATTTTCCATAGGGATGCCCGCTGCCAGGAGCGGATTTGCTCTATCGGCGCGGCAACGTGTAATCCGAGACGGGTAAGTTGAACGTCTATCCAGGTCTGAGCTTGTGCTAGCCAGCCCGGCAAATACCAGGGGGCACGGTTCTCGGGGATGGGACTGGTTTCGATGAAATGGAACCACTCACAAATTACGTCCCGCTGCTCGTTTTTGGGCAGGGTGTCAATCTCCTGACCGGTGAACCAGCGGGCATGATCTGGTAAAACATCGGGGGGAGAATGGTTCACCAAAGCGTAATAGAAGCGGGTCTTGTCATCACTACTGGCATCAACGATAGCCACACAATTCAGGGTAGTGACTGCCATCCCAAAACGCTCTCGGACGGCCCGGTTGATATGGCCCACATCCTGCCAGAAGTGTTGTCCGGTAAAAGTGAAGCCAGGAAGTACCCAGCCCATCCCAGTTTCGAACAGGAGCACAGTTACGTTATGTGTGAGAATGGTGATGTGTTTACTCATGGTGGTTGGAGATTGGAGACTTGAGATTGGAGATTGGAGATTAGAGATTGGAGATTGGAGATTAGGAGCCAGGTTAGGAGTTAGGTGTAGTCCCAAATTCCTGATTCCTGATCCCTGATCCCTGATCCCTAGTCCCTAGCCCCTAGTTCCCAATCCCTAGCTCCACATCCGCCGGCATTCCAGGCTTGAGCTTGCCATCGGGGTCGCTGACTGCCAGCTCGACGGCGAATACGGTTGTGCGGCGGCCTTCGGGGGTTTGCACATTGCGAGGGGTGAACTCGGCTTTGTCGGCGATGCGTACCACGGTGGCAGAGAAAGTTTCACCGGGGAAGGAGTCCACGGTTACATCTACCTTGTCACCCAGTCGGATCTCGCCGTAACGGTCTTCGGGGACATAAACGGTGATAGATAACTCGTCCAATTGTCCCAGTGTCATGGCTGTGCCGCCGGGTTTGATAACTTCTCCCGGTTCGATATTGCGGCTCAACACCACACCTGCAACCGAGACCCTAATCACCAGTTTCTCCATTTGGACGTCCAGCAGGTCAAGTTCAGTTTGAGCCTGAGCGATAGCTTTTTCAGCCTGAGTGATGCTGGCCTCGATCTGAGCAGCGTTGGCCTCGGCTTGCTGCCAGACCGTCTGAGCGGCCTTCACTTGAAGAGATTCTTTGCCGGTCAGGAGTTGATTCCAACGATCCAGGGAGGTTTCGTATCGCTCCCGGGCCACAGCTAAACGTGCCCGGGCTTCGAGAACGTCGGATGCGGCCGTATCGGAGAGCATCTGAGTGTATGCCGATTGGGCGGCCTCCAATTCGGCTTTTGTGCTGTCGAATTGGTCTTGCGCGTGGGTTTCCAGTTGCTCATCTCCCTGGGCCTGAGCGCGGGTCAACACATCCTGCGCCACCAGGAAGGCTGCCTGGGCATCTGAGAGCCGGGCTTCGGCCTCGACCACATCGGCGTTGCTGGCATCCTGAATGACACGCTCGAAGTTGGCGCGCTCGACTTTCAAGGCCTCTTCGGCTGCCTGCACTTCGGTTTCCGCCGAGACAAGCTGCTCCGATTTCTCGAAATACCAGATCGGCTGCTCGAACTCATCAGGGCGGTCTTCACCCCAGGCGGCGACTCGACCTGGCAGCTCTGCGAAGCGGGCTGCGTAGACTGCCAGGTCATACTGCGCCTGTGCGGTGCTGATCGCGGCTTGCGCGCTTACCCGGGATGCAATCACCACCCCCAGGTTGGCCTCAGCAGCTTCAAGACCGGCTTCGGCGCGCCCTCTTTGAGCCTGGAGAAGTTCATCGTCCAGGGTAAAGAGAATATCTCCGCTCTGTACCAAATCGCCCTCCGCCGCCAAAACTTCGACAATGCGGCCACCTACTTCAGGCGCGATGGTCACTTCAGTTGTCTCCACCGTGCCCGAGGCGTTGAGCGCCCCAGTTTCATCAACGGCAATCACGTTGAGGTAATAATAAGCGCTCACAGCTATGATGGCGAGGATCACAATTATGGGGATAAAACGTTTGATGTTTTTAGGCATGGTTGTCTCCTTTAGAGATTGGAGATTAGAGATTGGAGATTGGAGATTGGAGATTGGGGAGTGGAGAGTGGAGATTGGGGAGTGGAGATTGGGGATTGGGGATTATTAGCCTGTAATCTCTAATCTCTAATCTCCAATCTCTTAATCTAAATGCTTATGAAAACGCAAGGCTGCGGCGGTCATCAACACGGTACCGAAAACCACCAAAGCGATAATTTCGGTTTGCAGAGATTCGACCCCCACGCCTTTGAGCATCAAAGAGCGGATGATGACCAGGTAATAGCGCAGGGGAATCAGGGTGGAAACCCATTGCAGCCATTCGGGCATAGCTTCGATGGGAAAGATATAACCAGATAGGAAAATTGCCGGCAGCATGGTGGCAAAAACTGTGATCATAGCCTCCTGCTGGGTTTTCGCCATGGTCGAAGCCAGCAGACCAATCCCCAGGCTGGTGAGCAAGAACAAGCCCGATAGCACCAGGAGCAGCCCCATACTGCTGTGCATAGGAACACCAAACCACCACGAGCCGATGAGTAACGATTCCAGGGTGTTGAACAGAGCAATGGCTGTGTAGGGGAGAATCTTGCCGATGATGAGTTCCCAGGGACGGATGGGGGTGACAATAAGCTGCTCCATGGTGCCGCGTTCCCGTTCTCTGACCACCGCTGTCGCGGTCAGCACCGCCGTCACCATGTAGAGAATATTGCCTATCAAGCCGGGTATCATAAAGTAAGCGTCATCTAGGTCGGGGTTGTACCAAACCTGGGTGCGGATTTCGAGCGGCAGTTCGATCGCGTCAGCCATTCCCTCTCGTTCGAGACGCTGCATTTGCAAGTCTGTGGCATATTGACTGCCAATCTGCTGCGCGGCTGAGAGTGCGGTGGATGCTGCGGTTGCCTCCGTGCCGTCAAAGACAAACATTACCGCGGCCTGTTCTTCCCCGCGCAGTTTTGTGCCGTAATCTGGCGGAATTATCAATCCCACTCTGGCATCACCATCATCAATAAGCTGCCGGATTGCGGCTTCAGAATCCACTTCGTATTCGATCAAAAAATAATCTGAGGCCCGAAAAGCATCCAAGAAACCCCGCGCCGCGGTACTCCGATCTTGATCGAAGACGACCAGGGAGAGATTGCGCACATCGTTAGTAGCAGCGTATCCCAGCAGGAAAAGCTGCATAACCGGGATCAGCAAGGCGATGACCAGAGTGCGCGGGTCACGCCAGATTTGGATGAATTCTTTGCGGATGAGGGCGATGAGGCGGGTGTTGAACATACTTGGCTCCGTGGGGCGGGAGGCAAGAGGCAAGAGGCGGGAGGCAGGAGGCAGGAGGCGGGAGGCGGGAGGCGGGAAGCGAGTGGCGAGTGGCGAGCGGTGAGTGGCGGGTGGCGGGTGGCAGGAGGCAGGAGGCAGGAGGCGGGAGGCAGGAGGCGGGAGGAGGGAGGCGGTGGGCGGTGGGCGGATGGCGGGGGGCGGTGGGCGGATGGCGGATGGCGGGTGGCGGGTGGCGGGTGGCGGAACTTACGTTTTTCGCCATTCGCCATTCGCCATTCGCCACCCGCCATTCGCTATTCGCCTCCCGCCTCAAGAATCCCGTGCAAAAGAATATCTACATAATAATCTATTGCGTTGTCACGAAATTCGGGGGGAGCAGCTTCGCCAATTATAATTTCTGCCAGGTGATAGGAAAAGAACAAACCCACGAAAGCGCGGATCAACATTGGGGGCGGGATCGTGCGCAGGCTGCCTTCGGCTTCAGCAATCCGCTGGACTATCTGCATGCCGCGCGGAAAAGTGGTTTTGAAGAGTTCGTGGGTGTGGGCACTTTTGAATTCGACGATTTCGATGAACATCAAGTTCAAAAAATGGGGTTTGCGGTTGATGGCCGTCAGCATTTGGTTGGCGGCATCGCGTACTAATTCCTCGATAGTGTCACCTTGAGCCGACTCGATGGCGGGGAGCATTTCCAGGTAGGGATGATTTTCGAGAAATACTGTCCGGAAGACATCTTCTTTGCTGTCGAAGTGATTGTAGATTCCGCCCAGTGCAATGCCAGCATCTTTGGCGATCTGCCGCATAGATGTGCCGTGGTACCCCTGCGTGATGAAAAGCTCGTGGGCCACCTCGACGATTGCCGAACGGGTGAGTTCTCCTTTGGGTGTTGTCGTTGCTGCGCTCATGTGATGCTCCTGTTTATGAACGTACGTTCGTTTGTTATTCTACGGGAAAACGCGGGCGGTGTCAAGGGGGGAGCGGGGGTGCGGGGGGG
>JBDRGC010000182.1:0-18779 GCA_043818215.1 Chloroflexota bacterium
GGGGCGATGCCGATGCCGTTGTCTTCCACCCACAGCCGCACCCAACCCCCCGGCTTTTCTTCCGCCCGGATGCTTACCTGAGGGGTTCTATCGGTGCTGACAAATTTCAGGGCGTTGGAGAGCAGATTTTCGATCACCTGCCCCAGGATGGCTGCCTGCCCGATAACCTGGGGGAAGTCTCCGGCTGCCTGCACCTGAGCATCAGCTGCTTGAATAGCTGAGGCTAGATGGGTGAGGACTTTGTTGATCAGATCGCCCAAATCCAGGCATTCTAGACGAATCTCGCTGCTGGTCAGGCGGCTGTACGCCAGCAAGTCTAAAATCAAAGCATCCATCTGCCGCGCGGCGCTGACGATATAATCGGCATAACTCTGACCGCGTGGATCGAGCTCGGCGGGGTATTCTTTCGATAAAATTTCCGCAAATCCCTGCACAGCTCGCAGCGGGGCGCGCAAATCATGGGAGACAGAGTAGGTGAAGGATTCCAGTTCGGCGTTGACCTCCGTCAAGCGTTTAGCCTGCTGCTCGGTGGTATGCTGCGCGCTTTGCAGGTCTTCCATCAGGCTGGCCATGCCCAGGTTGAGTTGCGTAACTTCATTCAGACGGGCGTCCAATTGGGCGGTGCGCTCGGCCACGCGCTGTTCGAGTTCATCACGATGGCGCCGGATGGCTTCTTCCGCTTCTTTTCGCTCGGTGATGTCACGCGCGGTGGATAATGCCCCGGTGACATTTTCCTCCGCATCTTTAAGCACCCGGCACCACCAGGCCAGCAGCCGCTTCTGCCCATCCTTACGCCGCTGCCAACTCTCAAGATAGATCACATTTTCGCAGCCGTTGAAGAGAGGCTGTACCACGCCATAAGTGTCCTGTTCGCCTTCGAAGTAGAAAGCGGCTTCTTTACCAATCGCATCTTCGCCAAAGAACTCCAAACTGGCCGGGTTTGCCCAGGTGTAGACCTTATCCTTGTCCACTTCTACGATGATATCTGGAACCGCGGCCAGAATGGCTTCCTGGCGAGTGGAAAGGGCGCGCAGGGCTTCTACTGTGAGCACCCGCTCGGTGATGTCGTATGCCGTGCCGCGCGTCCCCGCCGGGCTGCCAACTTCGTCAACCAGGAATTTGGCGTTGAAGACCAGATGGATTTCTCGGCCATCCTTGCCGAGATGGACGGTTTCCAATCCCTTGACGGTATTGCCCTTCAGTAGCTGGGCAAACTCTTTCAAAACCCTTTCTGCATATTCGGGGGTTTGAAAATCGGAGAACCTTTTTCCCAGCATCTCCTCGATCTTGTAACCGAATACCTGCTCCCAGGCCGGGTTGAGATAGGTGTAGCGCCCCTCGGCGTCGCATTGCCAGATCAGGTCCTGGGCGGTCTCGATCAGATCACGATAAAGCACATCAGATTCTTTAATCGCCTTTTCTGCTGCCTGTAGTCTCCTCCTTTGGATCAATAACGCCCCAATGATGAACATCTGAGCCAGGCAGAAGATCAAGCCCCCGATGACATAGTTTTTATAAAGTTCCCAGAATGACGGTTCGTAATTTAATAGAATGCTTCCCTCGGGAATCTTCCTGACGTCCAACCCCCAGCGTTTTAGTTCCCGCCAATCGAACATCGGAGTTTTAATCGTAGTAACAGTTGTTACTGATTCAGAAAGGATAATTTTCCCGTTGATGATATCGAGTGTCAAATTCGCGGACTGGTCGCCATCGTTCCCAAATCTAGCAATCGAGCCGCCCACAATGCCGACATCAAAAAGAGTTTCATAAATGCCAAAAACCGGCGCATTGGTCACTTCGATAATCTTCTTGGCAACATCGCGTGGAATAAAAGCAGTCTCGTTTTTGTCAGCAAAGAAGTAAGTAAAAATGATGATTGTATTGGGAGGTTGATTAGAGATCCGTTCCATCATCTCATCGTAGGAAAGATCACTCGTATACTCGAATTCCAACTTATCTATCCATTGAACAAAAACGGTATCTCTAGCTACTTTTTCGCGTCTCCTTTCCACCTCGGTGCTTCCACAAACATAGATAACTCTTTTTATGTCCGGGAGCAGATCCAATGCATATTCCAATGTTCCCCGAACGTCCTGGTCAAACGGCATGAGAATGATTTGGCGACTCGCCTCTTCCGGTTTAATTATCTCAGGTCCGTATATACACAGGACTGGCACATCTGGGAATAGATCTTTGCCCTCCTCTGAAAAGAACTTTAGCGCTGGTTCACCTTCGATAATCAGCATACCAATCTCGTGAAGGGAATACTTGTAGCGGTACAAAGCTGCAAGCTGCTGGCGATATTCTGAATCATCATTGCGCACAAGGTCCATATATTCAAAATACAGATTGATGTTCGATATCCCTGCGGATTTTATCGTGGAAAGATAACCAGTATTAAACTTTTCATAATAAGGCATTCCGTATTGGAACGAATAGAAGAACAGCACGCTTTTTGGGGTGGATGGAACGGCTTGGGGTTGTTTCTGGGCAAGGACAGGGTGCGTTATAGAGGGGGTTAATAACAGTAGGCAAACCAGGAACATTGACTTCCGGCGAATGAGGCGGAGAAGACGCCTTTGGATTGCAGCCGTAATCTGAAGCAGTATAGAACACCCCAATATGAGTAAGACGTTCATCAGGTTCTTCTCCTTTATGGATCAGCGGGGCTTTGATCTCAGCGGGTACGGAAATCCGCTCTACGGTGAGTATGGAAACACGCCCTACGGCAGTTATGGAAACTCGCCCTACACGGATCAAATATCAAAATCATCGCCCAGCAGCGGGTCGTTGGCGACCGGCGTCATCCCGGCGGCTTTGAGCAGGTCGATCACAAAACCTTGAGCCTGCCCATCAGCATAAGAAGACATGGGAGGATTTTCAGAAACCCCCATCCGCAAAACCAGGGCTTGCTCTGGAAGGATGATCCAGGCAATTTGACTGACTGCGAATACCAACACAAATAAATGGTGGACGAGGCGCATGGCAGTCTCCTGTGAATGGGTTGAGTGAACTGTTTACATTATAACCCTATAGCCCTTTCCCGCTGACAAATTGGACTTTGGGTAAAATTGGAGAATATCAGATACCGATATGTGGGTTACAAAAACAGCCTTTTGTACACGGATTAGACGTATGCGCACGGTTTTTGTAAAAAACGGCTTGAATCCGTGTACTCCGTGTAAATCCGTGTCCCATTTTTGCTGTAAATCGGCAGCCATGTTTTTTATCCAAAGTCCAATGACAAATTTACTGGATATTTATCCAGGTTAGTTCCTCACCAGCGAATCCCAAAAAGCCACATAAAATTTCCGGTTTGAGGTTAAAACTACGGCTGGATCACTCGCCAGGAATTCATCGAAGTGACCGGTATCCCCCAGGTTTTTCCGGGGGTAATCCAGGATACACTTCGATCCTCAGGTGGTGGAGGCTTTCCTAAAGATCATTTCCAATGGCGACGAGTTATCCTGATCTGTTCGGTTTGGTGAAACCCATAGCCTCTGGAGTAAGGTCTTTTTTGGTCACTCCCTGACTTAACAGGCTCTTTGAGAAATTGTGGGGTGTGGTACACGGACACTTGCCGCAGGTGCAAGTGTCCGTGTACAAAAAGCGTTTGACCACACAAAACATCAAAGAGCCACTTAACGAAAAACTTATGGCTCTTTTGGAATTTCCGAGTACCCCCCATAGGGGGGATCATTCCGCATAAAGCACGAATTCTAACCTCACATGTCTGGCTACACCGGAGATTCCCAGAGATCCCGAATTTCAAAGGATAGCACGAATGGGATGTGTTCAATTAGCGGTATCCTGCCCTATTCGCTTTCATTTTTTGCTGGGCAGAATATAACAACGAATTGTAAAGGATAGCGCGAATTGGTTGTGTCCAATTCGCGGCATCCTGGCCTATTCGCTGTCATATTTTTTGCGAGATTGTAAATTATACTGTAGAGGGCACAGCACTGCGCAACGAATTTCAAAGGATAGAGCGAATTGATTGTGTTCAATTCGCGGCATCCGTCTCTATTCGTTGTCATTTTTTTGCGAGGTTGAAAATGATACTGTAGAGGGCAAAGCACTACGCAACGAATTATAAAGGATAGCGCGAATTCACTTGTTCCGAACGCGTCAGGTTTCACAAGTTTCTTATTATACGGTAAAATCGCTGCTGGGTTGTTGACATTTGCATCTTCCTTTGCTAAAATCCTGGTCAGAGTTTCATTATAATTGAATATCAGGAGAGATAGCGACTGAGCCCCGGTCTTGTACCGGGGTTACGAGGTGGAGGTTCCTCCCAACGATGGGAGCGCTAACCCCGGGAAACCGGGGGAACATCGGATAGATCAGCGGATGCCTTCGAAGCCTGCCCACGGGCTTCTCTTTCCCTTCCAAGCAGAGTGTAGCGGTCGAAAACCATCCAGTAATGGGTGGGCCAAGACTTACATAGTGGCACAAACAAGTGTTGCAGAAATCGTTTGTGGCGTGATAAAGTGGAAGGGCTGCAAGTAAGCTGTATCGTTTGATACTGGGCATGCCCCTGCATGTCCAGTTTTTTTGTTAACAGTTAGGTGATGGGCGACGGGCGACTGCAAGTCGCACCAACGAAATGCACAAAGTCCACCTGTGTGGACTGGTATCTAGCCTGCGGAGGCAGGCTTCGTGCTCCTGTTGCCGCGACTTCCAGTCGCCGTTGACGATAGTTATATTATGTTCTACCCCCAGGAGGTACTCATGGACAGAAAAGAATTATTAGAACGAATCGAAACAGATAGTGTAAAGTTTATCTCACTCCAGTTCACTGATGTTACCGGCGCTATAAAAAGTGCTGATATACCGGTGAGTCGTTTGAACGAGGCACTTGAAGACGGCGTCTGGTTTGACGGCTCTTCCGTGGAGGGATTTGCCCGCATCCAAGAAAGTGATATGCGCCTGATGATCGACTCCGATACTTATGCAGTGCTCCCCTGGAGTCCCCTCGAGTTGCGGCGGGGGCGCGTTTTCTGTGATATTTACCGGCCCAATGGAGATGCCTTCGCGGGAGACCCCCGCGGGGTGCTCAAGCGTTTGCTGGAAAAAATCAAAGTGCGCGGCTGGACTTTCAACGTTGGCCCAGAGCCAGAGTTTTTTCTCTTCGAACGCAACGGTGCAACCAATATCCACCCTGTGCCTCACGATGTAGGCAGTTATTTCGACTTTTCTGCCAGTGATGACGCTGTGCTTGTGCGCACCGCGCTCATGGATGCGCTTTTGACAATGGGGCTGGAAGTCGAGGTTGGGCATCACGAAGTCGCCCGCGGCCAGCACGAGATATGTTTTCGATTTACAGATGCGCTGCGCTCTGCCGATAATGTGTTGACGCTAAAGTACACGGTCAAGGCCATCGCGGCTCAGCACGGGTTGGTCGCATCCTTTATGCCCAAACCGATTTTCGGTGTCAATGGTTCCGGGATGCACTGCCACCAATCGATATTCGATGACGATGGAAACAATCTGTTCTTTGATCCCAACGATGAGTACCGGCTTTCAGAACTGGCTCATGGCTTCATCGCCGGACAGTTGTCCCACGCGCAGGCAATGTCTGCTGTTGTGGCTCCCACAATCAATTCTTATAAGCGGCTGGTGCCTGGATACGAGGCTCCAGTCTACATTTGTTGGGCGCAAACTAATCGTTCAGCGCTGATACGCATCCCGCGCTACACATCGGGGCGTAATAAAGCTGTTCGGGCCGAGTTGCGCTGCCCCGATCCATCAGCCAATCCTTACCTGGCTTTTGCAGCCATGTTGGCAGCGGGGCTTGACGGTATAGACAATCAAGTGGAATGCCCAGAATCTCTCAATCATGTGAATATCTACCACCTGACTCCCGAGGAGCGGGAGGCCAGTGATATTGGCGCTCTGCCGGGTTCGTTAGCGGAGGCTCTGCGCGAATTGGAAAGTGATGCCGTTATACGTGATGCCCTCGGCGGTGAAATGTACGCGGCCTTCCGGCGCGCCAAGTGGGCTGAGGTCGAAGAGCACCGCATGAAAGTGACTGATTGGGAAGTGGAGCGTTACCTGGAAGTGGCGTAGGGGATGGAAGATGGAGGACGGAGGACGGAGGACAGGAGGCAGAGGCAGGAGGCAGGAAGCAGGAAACAGGAAGCAGGAAGCAGGATTCCTCCACCCTCTGCCCTCTACCCTCTACCCTCTACCCTCTGCCCTCTACCCTCTACCCTCTGCCCTCTACCCTCTACCCTCTGCCCTCTACCCTCTACCCTCTACCCTCTGCCCTCTACCCTCTGCCCTCTGCCCTCTACCCTCTACTCGGTACCACGTAAATCAGCGGCAGGCTGACCACTGTTACGGCATACTTCACGATCAGGTTGATGAGGAATATCTCCCATACAACCGGCCAGGGCAGCATCCAGCCAAACGCTCCCACAGCAAAGATCAAATTGTCGATGGGGACGCTGACGCTGTTGCTAAGTAAAACCCGCGCCCATTGATAGCGGTCTGTCACTTTAGTGACGAACCACTGATAAATTTCTGTATCCACCAGTTCGCTGACGACTTCCGCGGCGATAGACGCGATCACAATCCGCCAGACGGGAGCCAGAATGGCGCTGAACTCGGCTCCCAGTCCCCAGGATGGGTCGCTGGGTACGCTGGCCGCCCACATCAGGTATCCGGCCATTAAAAGATTTATCACTCCGGCAGCAATGATCAATGCTTGGGCATTGCGCTTGCCAATGACTTTATGAACCACATCCCGCAGGGTGAAAGTGATCGGGTAAATAAATGTGCCCATATCCACAGCCAGACCAGCGACAACGCCGATCTTCAAACTGGCAATATCGGATAACATCTGCGCTGCGATATAGGCCGCTACGACAATAACGGCTATGCGGGGGATTGTAATGGTAGAAGTGTTTGTATTCATGCGAAGATTGTCCTGGTGGTAGGGGTTAGGAGGTTAGGGGGTTAGGAGGTTAGGAGTTGGGAGTTGGGGATTTAGGAATGACGTATCAAATTTCCTAATCTCTAATCTCTAATCCCTAATCCCTAATCTAATCCCTAATCCCTAATCCCTAATCTCTAATCTCTAATCTCTAATCTCTAATCCCTTCTTCGAAGTCCAGGACGTGCCAGCTGGTTCTCGATCAATTGTGGTCGCTTGTGGGGGAACCGGATACGAATATCCCGTCTTTGTGGTCGCTGGCGAGTCAGTGGACTTAGGTGAAGTTCGCTTTATATCCACCCTGGAACCTGAGCCATAACTTTTCTCGCAGTACCGTAAAAGTCTGGGTGTTTACACTTTGTGAAACGTGACGCTTGTACCTGCAGCAAGTGCAGGTGTGCGTGACGCAGTCCCCGAAGCGCAGCGGAGTGGGATAAAATCCGCCTCCTGCCTCCTGCCTCCTGCTTCATGCTTCTTGCCTCTTGCTTCACTTCTTCCGGCGCTGTTGAGCACGCTGCACGACCCGCCCCCAGGCATCCGTAGGGTTCTTGGGCCGTTTATTGCGGTGTTCATCTTTGCTTACGAGAAAAGCGAAGTCTTCAAGCAGTGCTCCAATAGGCGTGTCGGGAGCGTCGGATATAGGAGGATTTCCCAGGTTAATGGCCGGCACGAATACATCGGGGGCAAAGGGAATAATCAAGTCGATGGAACGCTTTAGAACCGACTCGATATCTTTGCGTGCCAACCCCCGGCGTTGAAAAATCCAATTCAATATCAGGTAGGTATGGTCAAGGGAATAATCAAGGGAAGCGAACACGTTAAGTGCAGAGGCAGTGGCACGCACCGAGGCTAATTCGGGCGCCAGGAGAAGTATTATTTCTTGGGCGGCATCTAGCCCGACCAGCGTTGTGTCGCGGAAATCATGCGGCAGGTCCAGAATCAAATAATGGTACCGCTCGTTGAGCAGTTGGACGACCCGCTTGATTGTGTCTGCCGTTATCAGTTCACCTTCCCCTGGATTACGGGGAGCTGCAAGCACGTTGACACCGCTGGAATGCGGTAGCAGCATATCATTCAATAAATCGGTTTCGATTTCATCCACCGGCATACTAGTTAGATCGGCCCAAGTGTTGCGCAAAGGCAGGTTGAGCATCAACGCGCTCTGTCCAGCCGTCAACGCCAGATCCAATAACGCCACCGGGCGCCCCCACAACTGCGCCAATCCAACAGCCAAGTTCGTCGACAGAGTGGAAACACCCACGCCCCCCCGCAACGAAAACACTGCCATGATTTTGCTGGTCGTTTTATCAACTTCGTCTTTTACACTAACTGACCTGCGAAGCAAGCCACCAACCCGGGCCTGCAACTCTGCCGGCTGGAAAGGTTTCGTCATATAGTCGTCAGCACCGGCCTCGAAGCCCTCGATTTTTTCTTTCAGTGTATCCCCAGCGGTAAGCATAATAATGGGCGTGTGGGCCGTGTGCGACTCGCTGCGCAGACGGCGGCACACTTCGTAGCCGTCCATATCTGGCATCATTACATCCAGGATAATCAGGTCGGGTTTTATTTCTTCGATACGCGCCAGCGTATCCGGGCCGGACTCGGAAGTCGCGACATCGTATCCGGCGTTCTCCATTGTGGCGGAGACCAACTTCCGATTGAACGGATCATCATCGACGATCAATATTCGAGCACTCATTATGAAATCTCCTTATAAGACCAGCAATTCCAGGTATGCAGATGCGTTTCAGACGAGTAAAGTCGTTAGTACGAACTCAATGTCATTAAGTTAAGGGTTGATGTTTGTCGGATCACGGATCCGACAGGAGCGAAACAGGGTTTTCTAACATGCTCCAGGCGGATTCGTAATCCGCCGATGGCTTAACTTAATAATATTGAGTACGAATTCTATAACGGGAATTGCTGCTTTACATCTTCGGGCAGGGACAAGCGGCTCAACCAAGGTATCTGGTCGAAATCAGCATCGAATCTCATCATAGAGTGTTTCTGAGTCTGCAAAAGCGTCGCCTTCGTATCCTTCGGGAAGCAGGTTCAACCAACCGTTAAGTGAAGAAGCTGGCACTGCCACCGTGGGATACAGATACAGTGGCGGTCCCTCTCTTACCGAAGATATCACAACTGGCTGGTCATGCCGGGCTTGCTGGCGCAAGAGGCGCAAAAATTGTTCTGCTGCCGCCAGACTTTCGTCGGGTAGAGCATCTAATAATGCAGAGATTTTCTTTCGGGTCATTACATCAGAGTCCGTCACTGCCTTCATTTATATCTGCCACTTAAGGATGAACTTATTATACCATTTGAAATTCTCACATTTACTATTCTGGATAATGATCGTGGTGGGCGTGAAGGCCGCTGTCGGGATATGCCGCGCGCCCGAAGGGTAAATCCGTGGTTAAATAGGTTTGGAAAGTAGCTTTCCCACAACTTGTAAACGCACACCACTTCAAGTATTGGACATAACGACCACAATTAGTGTAGAATAATCTCGATGAACTGTCCAAAATGTAATCATTCCGGCTATAGTCCCGCTGAACCCTGCGCCCATTGCCAATTCTCAGGCGATCTTGTCTTGATCGAAGAATTGCTGCATATTGAATGGGTGTTGAGTGAAATACATACCTGGGGGGATTTTGACGTTCAAGCTGCGAATCGGCAACATCTGCTTGATAAGTATACCGCCCGCCGCCGGGAAATCGAAGTCGCTGTGGGTCTGCGGCTGCCTGCTTTCACCGAAGAGGAGGCTCGCCGGGCCTGGCCTCTGCTTGACCGCCTCGCAGTGCTGCGGGGTCAAATGGCGCAATGGCGGGCAGACGGCCTCCTCAATTCCGGGAACGCCCAACCCATCGAGGATCAACTTCGGGGCCAGACAGATGAACTCATCGAGCGGTTAGAGGATCGCCCGCGGGACGAGATTCCCCGCACGGACGCACTCCGCCTCGAACTTGTCGATTTCATCCTCGAAAGCGTGGATTACTGGGGGCGGGCAGATGTTTTTGCCACACCCGGCGGCGCAACGCAGGCATTGGCCCTATTGTCAGCAGAAAAGGACGCCCTGGAAGTCAAGCTCGGTCTGCGGCCAGCCCCCGAACCTGAAGTGGAAACGGTCAGCGCAGCGCGGCCAACCGCACCCGCGGAGCCGGTTCCACCGCCGCCCGCCGCTCCGCCCACCCCGCGCCCACCGCTCCCACCGCGCCTCCCGCTGTCTGAGCGCTTGTGGCGGTCGCTGCTCTCCGAGCGGACCCTGCACGCAATATTATTTTTGGGCATATTCCTGCTTTTTTCGGCGGCGGTATCTTTCGTCATCTGGGGGTGGAGAGATTTCTCGGCCCCGCTGCGAGTGGCTATCCCCACCGGCTTCACGATTGTTTTCTTCGTTGTGGGCTGGTACGTGCGCGCCAAAACCAGCCTGTACCGCTCCGGGATTGCCTTGAGCGCCATTGCTGCCCTGCTCATTCCAATCGACCTTTACACCGTTTACGCTAATTTCGGCAACCCCCCGGCGTATTGGGCCGAGTTTTGGTTGATCACCTCTGTCTTTTGTCTCATCGCATACACATTCGCAGCCCTGAATATTCAAAGCCGATTCTTCGGTTATCTGGTTGCGGTCGCGGCTGGTAGCACAATCCTGGCCTGCATCGAGGCGGGAAATCAGGCCTTTGGCGTGCCGCGCGATTGGTACTCTGCCGGATTGAGTGTTTTGGCGTTGGGCATGATCCTCCTGGCAGCTGCGCTTTCTCGTTCGAAGCAGCCGGGAAAATGGAGGGTAATTGCCGATCCCTTCCGCTACATGGACTTGCTGGCAGTCGGCATCATCATGCCTCTCACTTTCGGCTGGCGGTATATCGAGGGCGGTACTTACGATACACTTCACTATGCCCTGACAGTGAACTGGTGGGTTGGCGGCTTCATTTTTGGATGGGGGGCGATTTACCATCGCAGCCGCAGCCTGGGATTGCTGGCCGCCATCAGTTTGCCGGTGGCGGTTTACCTGGCTCAAGCCGGAATTTTCTATCACGCGGCAATCAATCCCGCCTGGCATGCCTTTGGCCTGGCCTGGCTGGTTTGGCTTTATTGCGCAGCCGGCTACAAATTGCTGAACAGCACTGACTCCGTCTTGCGTGCCCACGGGCGCACAGCGAACCGGTGGGGTTTGGCTTTGCTCGTCTTCGCCGCGCTGTGGTCGCTCACCGATTTGACCAGCGGCGCGTCGGCGGCCAGCAGTCACGCGGTTCTGGCTGGGGCAGCCATCCTCGCCACGATCCTTTGGCAGCGTCCCAAATATCTCTACGGAGCTTCGCTGTTCGCCTTCACCGCGGCCACCTTCGCCATGACCGAGCTGGGCCTGTCTTTTGCTCAACTGGGTGTCGGCTGGGCTTCTCTGTCTCTGGCGCATATCCTGGCGGCTTTTGTCATCGGCGGCCGCGCGCAAAAAGTGGGGCGAGATTATAGCCGATCTCTGGTCGTCGCCGGATATGGCATCGCGGCCCTGGCAGTGTTGCCCCCCCTGTTTCCCTACGATGGCGATTTGATGGTTTACGCCCTGGGGAATTGGCTTGGTTTGGCAGCCTGGGGCGCATACCTGGCGCACAAACAGCAGCCCGGATTTGCCTTCGAATCCGCCTTCCATTGGTTTGCCGCCTTGCCGCTTCCGATTTGGGTGTGGGTGATATTTGTCAATCGCCGGCCGGTGGACTTCAGCCTGCCCCTGGCATTGGCCGCCCTATCCTGGGGGATGATCGCCCTCAGTTACCGATTTACTCCCCTCTCCGCAGGGGAAGGGGGGGGCGGGAGCGGAGGGGTGAGAGGCCGGGGCTGCCGCCTGCCCTGGTATTCGACCGGTATGCTGGTCAGCATTGCCGCGCCCATCGCGGCTTTCTTCATCCTCCCCCGCGGCCTCACCCCCGCGGCGTGCCTGCTGTCTGCCGGCTTGCTATATTTTGCGGATGCTGTCACGCTGCGGAAATCTTACCAATTGGCCCCCGCCGGGTTGGTGACCGCCTGGGGTTTGAGCCTCCTGCTCTACCGCCTGAATCTATCCCCCGATGGGCGGCACTTCGCTTTGTCGGCGTTGGTTGCCGTCTATTTCCTGGTTGGCCTGTGGGTCGAGCGGAAGAGATCGGCCATCACCCAAAAATTCCTGGCCCCGCTCTATCTGTCAGCCCACCTGATCGCCGGGTTTGCCATCTTGTGGGTGTACCTCCGACCACTGGATGCCCTGGTTACGAATTTCTCCTGGACTGACGAGATGCGAGTCTGGGGCGCGGCCTCACAGATAGTGTTGGGCCTCGTTTATGGACTTTACGCCTGGGGTACATACAAGGCCAGATGGGGCCATGTGGCCGTCTGGTTGATGGCCGCAGGCGGCGGCTTTATCGTCTTCATTCTGAGTAAGGGCAGCGGGCGGTCGGCTGCTCTGGCAGCGGTGGCGGCCATCGGATGCGTGTTGGCGGAGCGGGGGCTGAAACGGCTGCGACGGTATCCCGGTATTCGCCGGCGGCGAAGGGCAATCTTCCGTTTGGCGTGGCATTTATATAAATATCCTTTGCTGGTAGCCGGCTGGACAGTTTCGGGGGTGAGTATCGGGATGGCTCTCATCCGCAATCTGCTGATATTGGAGGGCGGGCGCACCCAGCAGATTTGGGCGGCTGTCAGTTTGCTGCTCATCACGGCCCTGTACGCCGCCTCAGCCCGCCTCTTCCGCCGGGTTCGATTTGTGTGGCTGGCCGCTGGGTTGATTTTCATCCCCTGGACGATATTGACCAATCTAGGCTGGTTCACCACTTACCGGCTGACGCCGCCTGGTTTCGCCGTAAGTTGGGCCGTGCTGGCCTGGGTGCTCTTCCTGACCGGTCTGCTCCTAGAGCGATGGGAAGCGGCCCTGTCGCCAGCAGTTCTACGGCGGTTCGGCAAATGGCAAAGTTACGCTTTACCCCTGAAAGTAGCCGCCAACATCCTGCTGCCTTTCGCGCTCGTGTGGGGTGTCGCTGACGCGGAGACCAGCCGCTACACCTTCGGGCTGGCAATTGGCCTGTACGGACTGGCCGCGCGCCTGTGGCACCGGCGGTCTCGGCGATCAGCGGGGAACGTTTCGCTTTTGGATGCCAGCAAATATCTCTATCCCGCCCTGGGATTGATCCCGCTCTGGTGTGTCTATTGGATAGAATTGCTGCTCCCCGGCGCGGCGCATGAGCATTACGGCTTGATGTTCCTCGTGTTCGGGGCGTTGGGGATTGTGACCGGTCAATGGCTTCGGCGCGCTGCCCCCCAACGGGAAATGGCCGCCGCTTATGCCTTGCCCGGATACCTGACCGGTTATATATCCTTGATTGTGGGGACCGCGTTGGTGGCCCATCTGCTCCCGCTCTTAGCCCTGGCGTTGATCTACGCGGCTGCCCTTATGCTGATCTCGGCGCGCATATTCCGAAACCCGCTGTGGGTTTATCCGGCCGCGGTGCTTGTGCCGTTCTCGTTGTTGATTGCGTTGGGCCAGGCCGGGATTCTCAGCAACCGCCAGGGGTGGTGGCTGATCGGTTTGGCCGCCGTCTACCTGGCTTTGAGTTATCTGCTGCGCCGGGCGAAACTGCCAGCCTATAGCACCGCCACGCTCACTATCGGTTTTGCCCTGATAGCGCTGGGGTTGCCGCCTTCCAGCCAGGATCAGATTGGAGCGTTGTGGGGATACGGGGGCGCGGCACTTCTGTACGCCATCTCTGCTTTCTGGCTGCGCCAGCCGCTTTTGCTGACTCCGGCCTGCGCGCTGGCAATTGTCCCCTACGCGATGGGTTTGCAGCGTTCCGTCATCCTGCCCGAATATTATGGCCTGGCGCTGTTTCCCGGTTCGGCAGCAGCCCTGACGTTGGGGTGGGGATTGGATGCCCGATTTGGTGCCTGGCGCGATTTCCCCTGGGGCGATCCGCTTCGCTGGCCCAAAGCGTTGGCAGACCGCCTGCTTGGTTGGTGGGCCTTGCCCCTGTACGCACTCGGCTTTGGCCTGGCCGCATTCAGCCCGCTTTTCACCGATTCCAGGTTTGATCTGGCGGCCCTTAACTTTCTCCTGATGATGCCGGTGTTTGGGTGGGCTATCTACCGTTTCCGGCTGCGGATTTGGCTGCTCGCCGCGGCGTTGGCCGGCCATCTGGCGGCGGCGTATTATCTGCGCTACCTGGGCTGGTGGCGCTATCCCGCCCACGTCTGGCTCAGGTTCCTGCCGGTCACAATTGGCACCCTCTTGCTGGCGTTATGGATCGAGCGGCACAGGAGCGAAGGCTCACCGCTGAAACTCAGCAAAACACTTATCGGTTGGTCGCGCCCTCTCTATTTGTTTTTTGTCCTCGATATTTTCAGCGCTCAAATACTGAGCCTGGGAGGCGGTGAAGCCGGCGCGTTGTTGAGTCTTATTCATGCGGCTGTCAGCGCGGTTTTGGCCTTTATTTGGTTGTCGGCTGCCTTGCCCTATTTCACGGCCGCGCTTGGCGCGCTGGCGTTGTGGCAATGGCTTTCGACACTGACGGGGCCAATCGAAGGGTTGCCGGTGGCGTATGCTTATCTGGCGTTGGGGTACGGCCTGATTGGATACGGGATCACATTCTGGCGCGCCCGCCGCCTGCCGCCGCTGCCGCCGGTTGAGTACTCAGCAAGCACCCCCCCGCCGGGCACTCGGCTGACGATATGGGAACTGCCCCTGCAAAGGTGCGGCTCGCGGCTCTCCGTAGGCGTTCTCGCCCTGACCGCTGTGCTGGGCCTGGACTTGATTGGCTGGACGGTCAGGGCGATGTTTGGCTTCACCTTCCGGCAAATGGTGGATTTGGAGACCGTCCGAATGGCGGTGGGGGTGCTGTCGTTGCTGGGCTTGTTGTATGTGACAATCTCGGTCGTCAGGCGCATGTCACGTCTGGGGTACGCCGCGGTTGGCATGCTCCTGACCGGCTGGATAACCTACGCTTTTTACATTCAGCAGTGGGAAGGTTTAGCATTAGTGCAGCGGTACGCTATCCCGGCTGGGCTGTATTTATTGGGAATTGCATACCTGGAGTGGGAGCGCGGCAACAAACCCTGGGCACGCTGGTTGGACTACGCCGGAATGACTCTGATGTTTGGGTCACTTTTCTGGCAAACTATGATCTTCGGCTGGAAGTTCGCCCTGATATTGGGCGCAGAAGGTCTGGTTGCTTTATGGTGGGGCAGTGCGCGCCGCTTGCGTCGTTTCCTATACGCCGGCATAGCCGCTGTGATCCTGGCAACAACAGGCCAACTGTTGAATGCCTTGCAGTCCATCAACCAATGGATCACCTTCGGCATTATTGGATCGCTGTTGGTGCTTGTAGCCATACTTGTCGAGCGCAAGCTGGAAGGTTTCAAGGCCTGGCAAGAATCCTTGGACAATTGGGAGTAGCAGCAAATCCCGGTTTGACCAGCAATAGAGTTTTTGCCCAATAACGATGGCGGTTTTTTTGTACACGGATTTACCCTTCGGGCACGATGTCACGGATACCACGGATACCACGGATTTTTCCCTTTATTATTTTGCTTTGCGTTGTGCCGGCACGGTGTCCCTGTTAATAATCGCCCCGGCGACTGCAAGTCGCAGCAACGAAGAGCACGAAGTCGGCCTGCGCCGACTTAAGGTTCGTAGTGGGGCACGAGAGTGCTCCCGTCCCTACGCTCCGGCGACTGTAAGTCGCAGCAACGAAGAGCACAAAGTCGGCCTTCGCCGACTAGTAACCAGCCTGCATAGGCAGGCTTCGTGCTCCTGTTGCCGTGACTTGCAGTCGCCGTTGACGGATATGCCACGGGCGACGACGGGCGACTGCAAGTCGCAACAATGAAGAGCACAAAGTCGGCCTGCGCCGACTGGTATCCAGCCTGCGTAGGCAGGCTTCGTGTTCCTGTTGCCGTGACTTACAGTCGCCGTCGTGGGGGCGACTCAAGTCGCAGCAATGAAATGCACGAAGTCGGCCTTCGCCAAATAATGCCAGCCTGCGTAGGCAGGCTTCGTGTTCCTGTTGCCGTGACTTACAGTCGCCGTCGTGGGGGCGACTCAAGTCGCAGCAACGAAATGTACGAAGTCGGCCTTCGCCAACTAATGCCAGCCTGCGTAGGCAGGCTTTGTGCTCCTGTTGCTGCGACTTACAGTCGCCGTCGTGGGGGCGACTAAAGTCGCAGCAACGAAATGCACGTAGTCGGCCTCCGCTGACTAATGCCAGCCTGCGTAGGCAGGCTTCGTGTTCCTGTTGCCGTGACTTACAGTCGCCGTCGTGGGGGCGACTCAAGTCGCAGCAACGAAATGCACGAAGTCGGCCTCCGCTGACTAATGCCAGCCTGCGGAGGCAGGCTTCGTGTTCCTGTTGCTGCGACTTACAGTCGCCGGATATGCTCCAATGCGTTGACTTCGTCCGCTGTCAACTGCCAACCGATAGCTCCCACATTCTCCGCCGCCTGCCGGAGATTTTTGGCTCCCGGGATGGGGATAACGCCTTTGCAGATTGCCCAATTGATAGCTACCTGTGCAGGCGTTTTATCGCCGTGTGCCTGCCCAATTTCACGCATCAGCCCGATCAATGCTTGCAGTTGTCCCAGGAATTCCGGGTTGAATCGCCGCCCGCGGATGCCGGAGGGGGAATTCGCGGGCGTGTATTTCCCGGTCAGCATTCCCATTCCCAAGGGGCTGTAGGCGATGATGGTGATATTGTTTTGCTGGCAGTAATCCAGCAGCCCAGTTTTCTCGATTTTGCGGTTGATCAGGCTGTACTCTACCTGATTGGATGCCAGGGGAACCCCCATATCGTCAAGAATTTTGTGAGCTCGTTGGGTTTGATCCAGACTGTAGTTGGAAACCCCCACTGCTTTTGTCAGCCCGGCTTTTTGAGCCTGGCCTATTGCTCGAACCCATGTTTCGATGGAAATTGGTGGCAGCGGCATATGTATCTGGTAGAGTCCGACCTCTTCCATTTCGAGACGCTTTAGGCTTTGTTGCAACGCTTTGCTTAGACTTGCGCGGCTCAACCGCCACGGGTAGGGCATAAATTTTGTAGCCGTGACTACTGGCTTTTTCCCTTTCCGAATGAATTGGCCGAGTAGTTTTTCAGATCTTCCAAACCCATAGAATTCGGCCGTATCGAAAAAATTAATTCCCGCGGAAAGAGTGGTATCGAATACGGTTTGCAAGTCGCGGTCTGAATACTTTCCGCCGTATCCCCAAACCATTCGGTCTCCCCAGGCCCATGTGCCGATACCGATGGGGCTGATGCTGATATCTGTCGAGCCAAGCTGCGTATATTGTGGTGTTGTATTTGTATTCATTGTGTTTTCTCGGACAATGCCCAGTTTCACAGAATTGTGCAAGGAAAGTTCGTAGTGGGACATGCGAGTGTCCAATATAACCGATATCATTTGGGTGTGTTTCATTTCATTTGAAGTAAGACATTTCGCTGGTTGAGTATCCGATGCTTGTCCGGCGTATCGACATCGTGCCCTTTAGGGTAAACCAAGAAATGTCGCTTTGACCGAATAGTATCGCTTGATTTCGACACCTGCACTGCGTGCGGCGCAAGTGCGCAGTGCCTGCATACTTATCCCTTTGGGACACTTGTCCCTTTGGGATAGGTATACGGGCGACAAAAACATGTCGACCTACTCAATCGGCGTTTTCAAATGAAATGAAACGCACCCATATCATTTGCCCCGCTTTTCCATGATGTCGATAAACATTGGTGCCAGGTTGGGGTCGAATTGTCTGCCCGATTGCATTTGGATGAATTGCATGACTTCGTTGCGCGCCCGGGCAGGATGATAGGGACGGGCGGTGGTCAGTGCATCGTAGACATCTGTAATGGCAAGTATACGCGCCTCGAGGGGAATTGCCCGACCTTTCAATCCTTCGGGATAGCCGGTTCCGTCCCAGCGTTCGTGATGGTATAGGATGTATGGCATGGCAGCCTGGAGATGACTGATCCCTCTCAGGATTTTTGCTCCAGTGGTTGGATGCTGTTTCATCAATTCCCACTCTTCACCATTCAACTTTCCCGGTTTATTTAGAATATGGTCAGGGACGATGATTTTGCCAATATCGTGCAAACGGGCGCCAAATTCGAGGACGCGCATATAATCCGGGGGCCAGTTAAGTTCTTCGGCCAGCCAGGTGGTGTAGATAGTCACCCGGTCAACATGGCCGCGAGTGTACTTGTCGCGCCCTTCGATGGCATTGGCGAGCACTTTCACGGTTTCGAAATACGCCTGCCCGATATGAGCAACCTCGAGTTCAGCGGAGCGCAGCAGACGGGCGTTGATTGTGTGTGTCAGATCATCTGGATCGATTGGTTTGGTGAGATAATCTTCGACGCCCAGATCGCGCCCCATCCGGATATCTTCTGGGCTGTCGTTGGAGGAGAGAAAGATAAAAGGGATTGTCACCCACTGTGGATTTTTACGCACCTCTTTGTACAGTTCGATGCCGTTCATCAGCGGCATATTGATGTCTGAGAGGATTAAATCGGGCCGTATCGTATTAAGCGACTTGAGGGCTGCCTGACCATCTCGGGCCTGATAGGTAATGTAATTCTCTATTTGTAAATATTTGACAATGACCTGGCGGATTTGGGCATTATCGTCTACAACAAGAATATGCTTGCTGGAGATGGGGATAGTGGGGTCCATAGCTTTGGATTTCTATGTGTATGTTGACAGTAGCGCAAAAGTTGCACTTGACTTGACTGCGGACGGCGGACAGCGGATGGCGGATGGCGGATAGCGGATGGCGGATGGCGGGTGGCGGGTGGCGGATGGCGGGTGGCGGATGGCGGATGGCGGATGGCGGATGGTGGATGGC
>JBDRGC010000183.1:0-11124 GCA_043818215.1 Chloroflexota bacterium
CGCTCCCCACCTACCATCTCTCGCTGCTTGACGCAGGGGAGTGAACGGTTACTAGTTAAAGGCACAATCGCTTCAAGTGTATTTGATAGATACTCAACCCCTAAACAACCAAAAAAAGTTCAAGCTTCGGACTGGATGAAAGCGGGTTCTAAAACAAATGTTACTCTTTATGAACAATGCATAGCGATGCCAAATTACAATGGCGTATTATCTTTATTGTGGACTGAAGATGACGAATATGATTACTAAGAGTACTCGGAGAGTGTCAAGATTTGCGTGTGTAAAAAGTAAGCTATATAAACATTAATTGGAAATATGATTGCTGATTAGAATTTTTTAGTACGGATTTGCATACCTTATCAGAGGAGAGTTATGACCCGTAACCCCCTCGGCCCCGACAACCCCCACCCCTAGAGATGCAAACTGCCACCCCACAAAACGAACAATACACCACCCATCCACAGCCCCCGCTCGCCATCGCCAAAAAAAACCACCAAAAATAGCCCCTATTCTGCTTGCTCGGCGGGCAGGATAGTACGGATTCGCAGAATGCACCGATATGTATCCGCCCATTCCGGTATCCGTGCTCTGCTCGCTTGGCTACAGACCTTCCATGTTTCCGAAAACCTGGAAGGTCTTAGACTCGCCAACTCGCCATCCCCCGCCCCCCTGCTCCCTAGCTCCTAGTCCCTAATCCCTGGTTTCCTGCTCCCTAAGGTATAATTCCCCCCGTTATGGACTCACGCGTAATTCGTCTCTTTATCCACATCTCCCGCCCGGCATACCTCCTCAGTGGCGTGCTAGTCTACGCTTTGGGAGCCGGCATTACCCGCTACCTGGGGCATCCCCTCGATTGGAGCATCTATACGTTGGGGCAGTTCTGGGTGGTTGCGCTTCAATTGGGAGCACATTATCTAGCGGCCTACTTTCTCTCTCCGGTGGATCCCAAAAACCCTGAACGCTTGCCATTGCCTGGTAAAAACGATAAACCCGGTGATGGTTTGCGGCGGGAGATCATTTTGTGGGCTGCTTTTGCATCCCTGGCCGCGGCTGCCTCGATCACCCTCATGCTGATCCGCTCTGGCAGCACAAATGGCGTTATCATTTTAATGATGTGTTTGTGGGTAGCAATTCTGTTAGTGTTGGTTCAGACTGCCCAACACTTTTGCGGTATACCCCTCCGGGGATTGCATCACTCATCACCCCTACCCACCCCGGCAGCGACTCGACCAGCCGCCCCATCACCTGTTTTGTCCCCTCGACGAAAACATCGAAATTGCCCTCGTAGGCTTCGCCGCCCTCGGCTCCGACCAAATCAGTGACACCACGCAGGATCAGGCAGCGCACGCCGTTGCGGGCGGCCACCCAGGCAATAGCTCCCGATTCCCAATCACCTGCCACGGCGCCGAATTTCTCTTTCAGTCGAGGAATTTCTTCTACGATCAGGTCTCGGTCGCCGGAGACCAGCAGGGTGCGGCGCACTTTGTGGGGATACGTTTCCGCATCGCCCAGCCAGCCGAGATCGATCTTTGTGGTGTAGTGGGCGATATGTTCGTCGTAGTCGCCCATCTGCTCGATGATGTCGTAGACTATGGTCTTCTCGGCGAGGATGATCTCCCCCTTTTCGATTTCACTGGCGAACCCGCCGCAGGTCCCCAGGTTGACCAAGCAGTCGGGCTGCCAGCGGTCGATGGCGTATTGGGTCGAGGCCGCGGCCGCGATTTTACCCCATCCGCCGTGGAGGACAATCACGTGATCCCGTAAGAGCATCGGGACAATGTGCGTGGAGCGTGACGCAGTCCCCGAGTGGGAAGCATGAAGCTCAGTGGTAAACCATTCGCCGAAGGGGGAGGTCTGGTATTCGGCGTGGGGAAATATGGCTTTTACAACCTGCCACTCGACATTGGCGGAAATCAAGACAACAACTTCAGACACCATGCTTCCTCCAAATCTGCCAGACTACGGCGTTGATTTTTGCAGCCAATCTATCAAATGGCTTTTGATGACTTGCAAACGCTTAGGAATGAGAATTAAATAACGTCGCGTTTGCATCCTAACGCGAGTGCCGGTTGAGTAGCGGAGGCACACGCTTTTCGTGCCGTAGTGTATGTTTCGACATGCTCAACACAAGTCGAAACCCAGCGGATTACGGTCACTTAGCCCATTTTCAAACCCCGCTTGGTTTCGATACGGCTCTCCGTACCTCCGAGCCTACTCAACCAGCGCTACGCCCAAATTCGGAAATGTGTAAGTATTTTAATCCCCGTTCCTTAGTGGAAATCTCCCCCAAACGGGCATTTATGATGTCCGCTTCAACATCGCCGGGTTTCATGCCCGAAAAATCTCTTGAGCATCTTCCAGAGAATATCCGACATCATCTTCTTCGCGCAAGAACCGACTCAGCGCGAAATCTTGCCACTGGCGATCCCCCCAATCTGCATAAACCGGCGCTACCGCACATTTGGTAGAAATGAGCCTGATTTGGACGCGGACGAGCGCGGAATAACGCGGAATAAACATTAAAATTCTGCCTTTTTTTGTGTCAACACCTGCACTCCTGCGGAGTATCCGCAGGGTGAAGAACATACCTGCACTCACCTGTACTCCCGAAGGACACACCTGCACTCCCGGAAGGACACCGGGATAGGTATGCGTGCGGCGCAAGTGCGCAGTGCCTGCACACTTGTCCCTTTGGGATAGGTATCGGGACGATGTGCGTTCCGGCGCAAGTGTCCACACTCGTCCGCGTCCAATTTTCTTTCAGATTTAAAAGTATCCAGCAATGAATCTCTATTCACCAATCACCAATTTACCAACCACCAATTTACCAATTTACCAATCTACCAATCACCAATATACCAACCTCATCATTTCTCGTATCGCATCATGATATTACCAATCGCCTGACTGATTCCCAGGTCGGCGCGGGTTTCGGCATTAGCATAACCCGGCGAGTAGCAGTAGAAGTCGCCGCGGCGTTCGAAATCTGAGGGAACTTCGAAGGCTGAAATCGCGCGGCTGCCTTCAAGGCGCACGCCGATGTCGTCTGTCACCACCATTACGATATTGCCAATGGCTTGACTGATATCGGCGCGATAGCTCTCTTGAGTCGGCAAAAATGCCGGTTATGGTGTTCCATCCCAACCAGCCAGCCGGGCCGCCAACCACCACATCGCCTGCCCCTTGAGCTTGCAATTGAAGCCATGCGAGTGGGCGCAATCGCTATCATTTTCCGGAAGATTCAGACAATCTTCCGGATGGCCGACGCACCAAGTGGTACACCAGGGGCAGCTATCGTCCGTGCCTGGATAGTAGGTCCCGTCTGGGTCATAGCTTTCGATGTCGGCAAAATCGTACAGAATCTTGTCGTGATCTTGGACGTATTGTCGGACCAAGTTGTTGTTCTGCTCCAGGGTAGCGCTGCCGCCGTCGGTGTGGCCGGTCATGTAGACAAACCGCACGTTCGGGTACTCGCCTTCAAGCTGATTCATCATGTTCAGGTATTGCTGCACGGGAGTATCCGGTTCAGACATCTGCCCGCACCAGGACCACATAAAAGCAGTCGCGCCTGGGGCATCGTTGAGCAGGCCGCGCGCCGTATCCAGAAAAGCGTCCGCGTCCCAAGACCAGCTGTCGTCGTAACCCATCCGCAGGCAGGCAGGCGTGCATGGGTCGGGAGGGGTGCGCCAGGCTTTGGTAAAGTTGTAGGTCGGCGGGTCCACGTATTGTCTCAAATAATCGGCTCCGGCCCACACTTGGGTGCCGTGGGAGGTGGAGCCATAAGCCCAGATGACGGTCTGTCTGGCCTGCTCCCGCCAGGTCGCCGGGATCTGGGCCAAGTCGGTGGCGGTATGATCGGCGATAATAGCCTGCCCAGGCTGGTCGGTGGATGTCGGGCTGGGTGTGGGAGAGGGCGTCGGGCTGGGTGTGGCCGTGGGGGTCGGGTCAGGCGCGTAGTCTATCAGGATGAGGGGCAGGTAGACCCAGACAGATGGCAGCGCGCCCCACTCATAGGCACCCACGTCGGGCTGGGCGTCGCGGAGATGGCCGTCAAAGTCGTCGGCGGGCGCGCCGCCGGTGGCGCCGAGGTCAATGGCCGGGCTATCTGAAGTCAGGTGGGCGTCAAAGCTGGTGATGGATTCGTTCAGCAGGCCGGGCGAGACCCCGCACAGGCTATCGGCTGGGCAGGGGTCGGGCGTGTTCTTCACCCCGTCGATGATGGCGTGGTCTATGGCAAAGAGATCGCCCGCCAGATCGGTCCAGGTCAGACAAGTGGTGTCGCCCCCTCCGGCGAACTCTGGATTGCCCAGAAAGATGGCGTTGCGCAGCCGGACCGTTTCGCTGCCGTTGCAGGTCTCACCTTCCACACATTCGGCGATGATCAGGCAATCGCCCTGCCCGGTGAGGGTTGTGTTGACCACGGTGATCTGATCGCCCGGGTGCAGGGTGAGGGCCAGGGCGCTTCCGCCAGCGCGGCAATTATCCACGTTGTAAGTGAAGGGTTGGCCTTCGAAGTAGCCGCAGTTACCCACGCCAATGACGTTCTCGGCGAGGATGGGGCCGGTGGTTTTGATCTGATCCCCGGCGTTGCCCTCTGCGATGGTGCGCCGGATGGTGATACTACCACCCAGCCGGTGATAGAGCAGATCCAGGCCATCGGAAGTGTTGTGCAAAAAGGCCGAGTCCTCGATGATCCAGTCGCCGCCGGTTGCGCCGGTGCCGACGCCGTCGCCGTAGCCGCCAGCGGTCTGCGCCCAACAGCTGGCCGGTTCGCCGCCGGGGTAGGTCTCTCCGCAGCCGTTCCACTCCACTAGCCAGCGCCGGAAGGTGAGTGTGCCGGAGTTCGAGTCGTCGCCGTCGATGTCTCCATCCCAGCCGACCCAGCCGTTGCCTGCGATGCGCACGTCTTCCACCGTCCAGTCGGTCAGCCGCCCGGCGTGGATGCCGGTGTTGGCCAAGCCGTGGATGTTCAGGCGGCGCAGGGTGATATTGTGCGAATCCGCGGCGTAGAGGCCCACGGCCGCCCAGTCCCCGTAGGGGTAAGTTTCGCGCTGGCAGGCCAGCCCCCCGGTGTGGTCTTCGACACAGCCGGAGTGGTCGGTTATCTCCAGGCAGGCGACCTCGACGTTGCTGGCGCCGGTGAGGTTGATGACCATATTCGCCCGCTCCGTGCCCCACAGTTGAGGCGGGCCAGGGCAGCTGGCGTCCCAGCCAGCGCCCAGGATGCGGGTGGGATTCGTCGAATCTGGGCCGCTGGGGAGGGGCGGCATGTGGCAGTCCCACGGGTAGTCGGACTCGCAATTGTCGGCACCGGGCGCGTCGTAGCCCATCGTGTACTCCCCAGAGCCGATGATTAGTGTATCGCCGCCAGCGATGTGTGGCGACCCATCGGGCGGCAGGGCACGGAAGGGATGATCCCAGGCGCAGGGTTGGCCCGTGCCGCTGCCCAGATACGGCGTATCCACCAACCCTGTACACTGTTCGGTGGAGCCGCCATCGAGGCGGACGTAGTAGGTGGTTGCCTGCAATCCAGCCGGAAGTGCAGGAGAAGAAGCAGACAGACTGCTCGCGGGCGACGTCGGTACGCAAGCAGTCCATACCAGAATGAGAGTTAGCAAGATGGGCCAGTTCAGTTTGGTTTGCATGATGTTGACATCCTTTTCACACTCGTGTGTGCAGTAGTTACCATCCGCATCCGGGTCGGCTGTGGCTGTCGAGGCCGTGGGCAATGGGTACTGCCTGATGCTAGTAATTTCGCAAGACAAGCGGCAGGTACAGGTGATAGGGCATCGCCAGCCGCCCGCGGATCTCAAAGTCCCCGCCGACGGAATTGTTGTCCTCCTCGGCCATCAGGCAGTCCCCATTGGTGGCGCAGGCCACGGCCGGCTGCATCTGTGCGTCGACGTCGTTGTCCAGGGCGAACTCGGGGCCGGCGGCGTTATCCCAGCCCGGCATCGCGTAGCGCCCGTACACGTTGTAATCCGGTCCCCCCATGAAGCGGTCCCAGGTGATCAGGTAGCCATAACCACGCCCATAGGCCACGGCCGGGGCGGTATCGTAGCGCCCAGGAGACCCGGTGATCCAGAAACCGCCGGCCGGCCCCTGGGGCGTGCCGTCGGCGGCCAGGCGACGAGCGTAGAGCTCCGTGGTCGAACCGCTGGGGCTATCCTCCCAGACAGCCAGATATTCTTCTGCGCTGGCTGCCACGGCGACAAAGCCCTGATTATTGGCGTCGTCGCAGATGTGGTGCTCGGAGCTGAGGTGCCCAAAGTTCCACGAGGCCACTTTGCCATAGATGTCGCCGGAGCCGAGGGCGCTGGGCTGGAAGGTGTACGCGATCAGGTAGTAGTTGCTGGCGGCGTTGTGTACCACGTCCGGGAAGCTGCGGAATCCAGCACCGGCGACGACGTTGACCCAGCCCGGCGACCACCCGTCGCTGGCCCGCACGCGCTGGGCGTCGATATCCTGCCCGCCGCCTCCCCACGTGTTCTGGTACACCACTAGGTACTCGTCGGCATCGCTGTTGTAAGCAACGGCAGGGTGGTGCTGCTTATCGGGTTTGCGCCCGATTTCGAACTCGCTGCTCATCCAGCTCCCGTTCCAGTTGACGCGCCGGGCCCAGATGTCGCTGTCCGTGATGGCGCTGTCGTAAGTGTAGACGATCAGGTATTCGTCATGCACGGGGCTGTAGGCTACGTCTGGTTCATAGTTGTGGAAATTCGCGTTGTGGGCGATGGTAAAGTTGCTCAACAGGGTGCCGTCTCCGCGTACGCGCCGGGCGTAGATATCCCTGGTTGCCCCTCCGCCCCGGGTGTTGGACCACACCACCAGGTACTCGTCGTGGAGGTTGTTGTAGGCTATCGCCGGCTCCAGGTTGTCCACGTTGGTTTCCAGCCAGATGTTGATGAAGGGACTGAGCCGGGGCGTGGCGTCCTGGTTTGCCCCGTCAGTCTTCCTCACGCCCTCGCGGGTCGCGGCCATAGTGGCCAGCATGCCGGCCAGCAGGATCAGGCCGGCGACCAGGAACAGGACAGTGCGCGTTTTGTTCCTCATAGGATTTCTCCTTTTCTCATATTTCGGCTCTTTTGGAATTGCCGGGGTACCCCCCCATATATGGGGCTACCCCGGAGATTCCCAGATCCCACGAATATCAAAGGATAGGACGAATGGGTTGATTCGTATTCGCACCATCCGCCCTTATTCATTGTCATTTTTTTTAGTGGGGTTGAAAATAATACTGTAGAGGGCACGGCACTGCGCAACGAATTTCAAAGGATAGCGCTAATGGGATGTTTTCAATTCGCGGCATCCGTTTTTATTCGCTGTCATTTTTTTGCAGAGTATAAATAACAACGACTTTCGGTTCTTTTGGAATTTCCGAGGTACCCCCATATATAGTGAATACCCCGGCAATTCCAAAAGATCCCCATTTTACCAATTTACCAATATACCAATATACCAATCACCAATTCACCAATTTACCAATCACCAATTTACCAATCTACCAATCACCAATCTACCAATCACCAATTTACCAATCACCAATATACCAACCCCCATCATTTCCCGTATCTCACCTCGATATTGCCAATCGCTTGACTGATTTCCAGGTCGGCGTGGACTTCGGCATTATCATAACCCGGCGAGTAGTAAAAGTCGCCGCGGCGCTCGAAATCTGAGGGGACGTTGAAGGCTGAAATCGCCCGGCTGACTTCGAGGCGCACGCCGATGTCATCTGGCACCACCACCACGATACTGCCAATGGCCTGACTGATATCGGCGCGGCAATTCTCTTGAGCCGGCAGGAATACCGTGATCTCGCCGAGGCCTTGGCTGACATCCAACCCGCTCACGGTGAGACCGGCCAGATCGAGGCTCATACCCCCCACCCCCATCGAGACATCCAATTCCAACGGGATACGCGGGGTCAAGCCGAAATTCCAATCCCAGCCGATGTTATTTGGATAGACTGTAACGCTGCGAACCTCGACAGAGAATTTAGCTGTATCGCCGCTCACGCTATAGTCGCTCCACACTGGACGGCCTTTGCCGATATTTGCATCTCCGGCAATCAAGTTGCCGGAATTCGTGAGAGGGAACAAGTCGAGATCGCCAACTGCGGGAGCAATATATATTTCTGCTTGAGCAATATCAGCATCCAAAGTCTGGCTGATGGTCTCGCTCGTCAAACGCTCGCCGCCGCCCACAGTCCCAAGTCCAGATAGCCAGATGGCACCGACCAACACCGCAAATATCAGCATCACGCTCAATAGAGAAACCCAAATCGAACGCCGTCCGACGATGATTTCAAGCCCAACAGCGACGAGCAACAGAGGCCACAATCGCCAGAGCACATCCCAGGCACCCCAGCCTAACAAGCCCAGGCTGCTCAACAAAAAGACACTTCCCAGGCCGATCATGAATACCGGGCCAACGATCTCTTTGCGCCGGAAAAGGCCATCCAGCCCAATGGCGATGAAAAACACCGGCCAAAAGCGCCAGATCATGCTCCAGACATCATCATCGAAAAGGCCTAGATTGCTCAATAGGAAAATTGCACCCACCGCAATCAAAATGATGGGCCAGACAAAACTGCGATGGTGTTTTCGTTTTGATTCATATTCAGACATAATTAATACTCCTATTTAGCCACCTGACAGTTGGAAAAGAAGCTTCGAAAATAGAACGCGGACACCTGCACTTTCACCGCAGGTGCAAGTGTGACGCTGATTAAACGGATTTGCACGGACACCGTGCCGGTACGGCGTAAATACAAATTCTTTATAAACACATTAATTTTTTCAAGCAGATAGTCTGGCAGATTATCTATTTCTATTATTTTCAAAAAAATATCTGCGTAAATCCGCCGCATCCGTGTTATCCGCGTTCTATTATTTTTGACTTTTAGCAAAGTGTCAGGTAGCAAGTACTCCGATCTAATTTCTTGTTTGTAGGGTTTGTAGTTGCGCACGGGAGTGCGCCGGAGACACTCTCGTGTCTCACTACAAACCTACGCACTCCGGTCTCCAAACCAGCGGATCAACAGAACTCCGCCGGCTACAATCAACAGCACCGGCCAGAGGACGTCGAAATCCCACCACCAGAGCCAGGAAATATTCAACTGCTCGATAAGCCAGAAAAAGCCCAACAGGATAAGCCCCCCGCCGATTATCAAACCGGATTTGGGGTGGGGGCGGCTTACCGCGGTGGCAATGTCATCCCCCAGGGAGCGGACGCGGTCCCCAAAATCTCCGGGGGCAGCTGCGCCCTCTTCCGGGACAAGAATCCACAACAACATGTAGAGCCAGAATCCAGCGCTGCCACCAAAAAATATGATGAAGAAGAAGATGCGGATAAAAGTGGGATCGATGCCCAAATAATCACCCAATCCACCACAAACGCCGCCTAACATGCGGTCGGTACGGCTGCGATATACTCGTGTTTTCATTTTGTCTCCTGTTTTTTGTACACGGATTTTCCGGATTTAACGGATAAATACATTTAATTCAATACTGCAAAAGGCACACATTGTCTGACGTCAGACCGCTGGAATCGGGCAATTGGATTCGCATCACCGTGCATACCTCCGGTGGTGCGTCTTAGTAGTTAAGCGGTGGTCAGTGGTTGGCGGTCAGGCCGGAATTGAGTAAACCTTATAATAAATCCGTTGAATCCGTGTACCTGATAATGCTTAATATCAAGAACGAAAGTTGCGCAGGATTAAGTACCCGCCCAGGAGGATCAAGGCCACGGGCCAGATATAGTTGAGCAAGGGCAAAAGCGGCGTCGCCAGGAAGATTCCCATAATCAGAAGCACAGCCGCAGGGATGAAGGCCCATTTCATCCGTCCTTGCGACGTGGGTAGCAGACCAACCAAAGCAAAGGTGATTCCCAGCCCGAGGAAAAAGATGCCCCCATTATCATCAGCCACAGACTCGAACGCCGCGACCACTGCCAAAGTGAGCAGCACCCCTCCAGGGATGATCGCCCACCAGGCCTCCCGGTTGGTGAGGTAAATCAGCCAGAAGCTCAAGCCTATACCGCCCAAAAAGATAGCGCCGCCCCAGGTTATGCCAGGGAAAAACTCTTCGATTAGAATCAAGGCTGCCAGACTAACCAGACTCACTCCGGGGATCAACGGCCACCACTGGGTTCGGTCAGAAAGGTATAGGTATAGAAACCCAACACCGGCAATCCCAAAAAGGAAAATCCAAATTATATCCCACGCGCCGCTAACGATACCGAATTCCTGAAGCAGGAATAACCCGCCGGCAACAATCAGCAATCCACCCCAGATGATGCGAAGATCAAAACGTTTCATGTTTGCACTCTCCAATCTAGCTAATACACTTCGGATGGGAACATTTAGGCATGCCCCCCTAACCCCCCAACTTTGGGGTGAGGGGGGCATGCTCCCCCAGAATTGGGGGCCGGGGGGCGTTCCCTTATTTAACCAACACTAATAGAGCCTACCCCGGATTCGAGGTTCATCTCTACCCGGCGGGAGGCAGTTTCGTAATCCGGGGACTGGTAATACTTGCCCACGCGGGGAAAGCGATCCTTGTTTACGCTGGCACTCATCAAGCCACCAGTGACACGTATTCGGGCAGCCACGCCATCTGGAACGCTCAGTTTCACAGATGCTACTCCTGATTTGACAATCACTTTGGTGTATGCGACGTTTGCCGGGGTGGTGATCTCAGTGGCGCTGGCTCCCGTATCTATGCGCAGCTCTGTGACCTGCAAATCTGTCAGGTCGAGGCGGGTGTCACTAGCCCCAGTGTTCAACTTCAACGTCAGGGGGATATCGGGATTCAATCCAACCTCCCAATCGAAGCGACCACCCTGCCCCCACGTCCAGGGTGTGATCACGTGCGGAAATCCCCGATCCCGAATACGCATGGACACATCTAACCTATCTCCGGAACGATTCGAGTTGTAATCGAGGCCGCCACCGAATCTGCCCTCCACCAACATCCCTGACTCTGCACCTGCGTACACATTAACACGGCCGGCCCCATAGTTCATGCGGATATTGGCCTGCTGTGCTCCGTCTACCGGGATGCTGACATCTTCGGCATCCACCGGGCGTGGTTGGAACCGGGTTCCTATGAGAATCCACAC
>JBDRGC010000184.1:0-11984 GCA_043818215.1 Chloroflexota bacterium
TTGCCCCTTGCCCCTTGCCTTTAGATTACCTCGCGAGGATTCTCTCATGATCAATGCGCATCCAGTATTACCCGAATTCGATTATATCAAACCGCAGACCTTTTCTGAGGCCAGCCAGTTCTTGCTGGAACACGCCGGGGAAGCGCGCCCCATGATGGGGGGCACCGATGTGCTCGTCCGCCTGCGCGATGGAGTCTGGAAAGACAAATACCTGGTGGACGTCAAAGGATTAGAGGGGATGAACGACATCTCCTTCGATCCCGCATCGGGGTTGACCATCGGCGCCGCGGTGAGCATGAACCGGGTGAGCGACTTCCCCGCAGTGAAGGAGCACTACCCGGTTCTGGCGGAAGCCGTGGATAGTGTAGCCAGCTACCAATTGAGGTCGCGGGCCACGATTGTCGGTAACATCTGCAACGCTTCGCCCGCGGGGGATACCAACGGAGTCTGTATCCTGTTAGGAGGCGTACTCGACGTGTACGGGGTTGACGGTATGCGCCAGGAAGCCTTGGACGCTTTCTTCCAGGGGCCGGGGAAGACGGTACTGAAACCCGGGGATGTGGCTGTCTCCATAAACCTGCCACCACCCCCAAAGGGATCAGTGGGCAAGTATATCAAGTTGGGACGCAACAAAGCCAGCGATCTCTCTATCGTCGGCGTGACCGTGATTGGTTATCCCGACGCCGGGACAGCTTCCGGTTACCGGATCAAGCTGGCATTGGCGTCGGTGGCGCCTATCCCGCTGGTGGTGGGGCGGGTCGAAGAGATTTTATCTGCGAATCCCATCACCGGCGATACCCTTGCCGAAGCCGCCCAAGCAGCCATGCAAGCCAGCAATCCCATCGACGACGTGCGCGCCACAGCCCGTTACCGCAAGATGATGGTCCGTAATTTGTCTGCGAGTGCATTGACCGCAGTTTGGGAAGAACTGAAAGCTGCTTGCCTAAATCATCAATCGCGTTTATAAAAAAGACCATTGCTATCGTACTGACCATATTTGTTCACACGAGTAAAAAGGAGATTTATTATGGTGAAAAAGATAAAATGGAGCGACATGAAAAAAAAATTTCCGGATGAGTGGTTACTTATCACCAACTTTGAATTAGACAAATATGGACACCTTGTTGCTGGAATTGTTCATCGACATTCAAAAGAAAAAGGGGCGATCTATCAATTACCGGCATTAAATAAGCCCACAGCATTTCGGTATACCGGCGAATCCACTTTTGCGGGATTGAGAAGTCATGCCGGAAAATAATACATCATTTGATGTCAGTAAACACCACATCCATTTAGAGTTTATCGTTACAGATTTAAATGGGATTTGGCACAGCGTTACCGGTATTCTTGACACTGGAGCACCAAGGACTGAGTTTTCTGATCAATTCCTGACGCATACAGGATTTCTTGATGCTAAAAATGAGAAAACAAGACTGAAGCCCGGATTGCAAACTCAGAAATATGGATTGATAGAGTTACCGTTAGTCCAGATATGTGGTCATCAAATACGCTCTTTTGAAGTTTTCGTTTCCCATTTTGAGCAATCTTGGGGTATTGACGCTTTGATTGGGCTTGATTTCTTTCGCCGCTTTTTAGTAACGATTGATTACAAGAATGGCTTTCTCGTTACATCACCATACGATTAATTAAATCTCTGCGCTCCCCTCCGCTCATGCAAACTTTATCCGCGTTCTATTGACACAACCGCCTGACATACACTGAGAAAGTAGGGCAATATGACTAATCACAAAATTACTCTCACCGTCAACGGCGATTTGGAGCAAGTTGACATCCCTTCCAACATGACATTGCTGCGCATGTTGCGCGATAAATTGGCCTTGACTGGCACCAAGAATGGCTGCTCCGCCGGGGAATGCGGCGCTTGCACTGTCCTGATGAACGGAGAGCCGGTCAATAGCTGCCTGGTGCTAGCGGTCGAATGCGATGGCGCCGAGATCGTCACCGTCGAGGGACTGGCTCAAGATGGCCGGCTTGATCCATTGCAGGAGGCCATCATCGAAACCGGAGGTGTGCAATGTGGCTTTTGCACCCCCGGCGTGTTGATCACCTCGCGCGCACTTCTCGACCGAAACCCCAATCCCAGCGAGCAGGAAATCAGGGCCGCCTTGGTGGGCAACCTGTGCCGCTGCACAGGATACGTCCGAATCATCGAAGCCGTCAAAAAAGCGGCATCGGGAAATCAGGGATTAGGGACTAGGAATCAGGAAACCAGGAAACCAGGAAACCAGGGATCAGGAAACCAGGGACTAGGAAACCAGGAAACCAGGAAACAACCTAACCCCTAACTCCTAACCCCTAACCCCTAACCCCGACCCTCTGCCCTCTACCCTCTGCCCTCTACCCTCTGCCCTCTACCCTCTGCCCTCTACCCTCTGCCCTCTACCCTCTGCCCTCTGCCCTCTACCCTCTGCCCTCTACCCTCTACCCTCTGCATACTCGGAGGCACCCATGAAACCAAAAGAAAATATCCCCACCCCCATTGGCGAGAACAAACTTCGCGTGGACGGGCGCGAGAAAGTGACCGGCGCGGCGATTTATACGAGTGACCTTCAATTTGGCAACGCTCTGCTGCACGCGCGCGTAAAACGCAGCCCCCATCCGCACGCCTTGATCAAATCCATTGATACCAGCAAAGCAGAAGCCTTGCCTGGCGTGAGGGTAATCGTCACCGGCGAAGACTTCTCCAACCGCATTGGGCTTTATCTGAAAGACCGGTATATTTTTGCCCGCGGTCGGGTGCGCTTTGTTGGCGAGGCGGTCGCGGGTGTGGCCGCCATCAGCGAGGAGATTGCCGAAAAAGCGCTCGACCTGATCGATGTGGAGTACGAACTTCTGGAGCCTGTCTTCGATCCCGAATTTGGCATCAGTCCCGAGGCCCCGCTGATCCACCCCGATCTGGCGGACTACGAGGTTCCGAATTTTATCTTTCCCAAGCCGGGGACCAATATAGCCAACCACTTCAAGATTCGCAAAGGGGATGTGGAGAGTGTCTGGGGACAGTGCGCCGCCATCATCGAGCGTACCTTCCGTATTCCCCATATCCAGCACGTACCGCTCGAGCCTCACGTGGCTATTGCCCAGGTGGCCGCATCGGGCAAAGTCACGCTTTGGGCCAGCTCGCAATCTCCCTTTGCCCAGCGCGATTTGATTGCCCAGACTTTGGGAATATCCCAAAGCGATATGCGCGTGATTGCGCCTTACGTGGGGGGAGGCTTTGGCTGCAAGGCTGGCGTCACCATGGAAGCTATGCCGGTGGCGATTGCCACGAAAGCTAAAGGCCGCCCCGTAAAAATGGTGCTGACGCGCGAAGAAGAGTTTTACACCAATTTTGTGCGTCAGGCCCTGGTCATTCATCTCAAGATGGGCTGCGATAAAGACGGCTATTTGCTGGCAATGGAGAACACCATGTACTGGGATGGCGGAGCCTCGACCGAGTATGGTGTCAATATCACTCGTGCGGGTGGATACAGCAGCACCGGCCCTTACGACATCCCCCACGTCAAAAGCGACAGCTTATGTGTTTACACCAACAATCCCATCGGCGGCGCCTACCGCGGCTTTGGCATGTCCGAGCTTCACACCGGCATCGAGCAGACCATCGACGCGTTGGCCGACGAGATGGGTGTGGATAAGGTCGAGTTTCGCTTGCGGAATATCGTGCAGGGCGGCGACATTTTGTCCACTGGAATGATCATGCACCCCACAGGATTGGCGGAGTGCATCGAGAAAGTGGCCGCAGGAGTGGAGTGGGGGGAGAAATCCCCGCCCAGTGTACCCAACAAGCGCCGCGGCAAAGGCATCGGCCTGATGTGGAAAGCTCCTGCAATGCCGCCCAATGCCGGTTCGAGCGCCATCGTGGAAATGAACGAAGATGGCACGGTGACGTTGAATATCGGCGGGCAGGAACTTGGGCAAGGGACCAACACGGTTATGGCGCAGATGGCGGCGGCCACCCTGGGCATCCCTTACGAATGGGTGCGCATCGCCACTCCCGTGGACACACAATACAGCCCCTACGAGTGGCAGACCGTTGCCAGCCGCCTGACCTGGAGCATGGGCAACGCGGTTGTAAATGCCTCCCTCGATGCCAGACGCCAGATTCTAGAGAACGTGGCCGCATCTTGGGAGGAAGACCCGGAAGATTTGAACATCGTCAATGGGATGGTTATCTCATACCAGACCGGGCAGGAGATTTCTCTAAAAAATATGGTTATCTATGGCCTGCCCAACGAGAACTTCGAGGGTTGGAAAGGCGGCCCCATCGTGGGGCGCGGCAATTTCATGCCCACTTATGTGACCAATCTGGACGCTGAGACCGGGCAGGGAGACAGGGCAGTAGTTCACTACACCACCGGCGCGGAAGCCTTCGAAATCGAAGTGGATTTGGATACGGGCCAGTTGGATATCATTCGGGCTGCGGCGGCTTTCGATGTGGGCAGGGCTATCAACCCCGAATTGGTGAGAGCACAGATCGAGGGCGGGGTGGTTCAGGGGATGAGTTCCGCCATATTCGAAGAGATCAAGCTGAAAGATGGCGTTATGCAGAATCCCAATTTTGTCGATTACCGTATAGCCACCACTGCCGACATCCCCGCAAGAATCGACACATATATAGTCGAAGAGCCGCAAGATGACGGCCCGTGGGGAGCGCGGGGTGTGGGTGAACATCCCATGGTCCCGACCGTCGCCGCGCTGGCAAACGCCATCTACGATGCGGTCGGTATCCGTATGCCAGGGCCGCCTTTCACTGCCGAAAAAATCTATCTCGCCATGCTGGATGCTGGGATTGTGGAATAGATTTGGTTAGTGAAGTTTTCCCGCTTAATTAGTGCCATACGAAATCTATTTCCATATTTACCGCAGAGTACGCGAAGAACGCTGAGAAAAATAGTAAATTCTCCGCGCTCTTTGCGTGCTCCGCGGTTATTTTAAGGAGACCCTCATTGACCGTTAAATCAATCATCAAAACCAGCCAATACCACGACTCCGTCAGCCTGATGCTGGTCGCTCGCGAACTCTCCAAAATGGATAGCGTTCACGATGCAGCCGTAGTGATGGCAACCGGACCCAATAAGGCAATTCTGGCCGATGCAGGTCTGCTCACTGATGCTGTCAGAGCGGTCACAGCCAATGATCTGGTGATTGCACTCAGCGCGACCAGCGCGGCGGGCGGCAGATGAGGCTTTGGAGCAGGTAGATGAATTGCTGAAAAGGAGAGCCACCGTCGAAGAAACCGGAGAATGTGGTCAAATATTTAGGGGGGTATATGAAACGGGTAGCGATCAGCAATAGCAGGTTGGAAAGGATAAAAGAAGGAAAAGTAGTGTTTCGATACAAAGACAATCGAGATGATGGCAAGCAGAAACGATGTCGAATAGATGGGGAAGAGTTCATCGGGCGGTTCTTGAGACATATATTACCAGAAGGATTTACACTTGCACCTGCGGCAAGTACAGGTGTGCGTGTCCGATATTATGGGATATTTGCGGGAAGATACAGGAAGGAAAACCTGGCAAAAACGAGAGAGTTGCTAGGGGGATTGGATGAGAAAGAAAAAGGGACACAAGAAGTCGAGCAAGAAAGCTATGCACCAATGTGTCCGAAGTGTGGGGAAGGGGCAATGATAGTGGTGGAATATATTCGCCAGCCAGTATCAATCTTATGGATGCTGGTGATGATGACGACGACAGTGAAATATGCGGATACTTCGTGAGGTACAAAGCGGCTCACAAAAGGCAAGCGACAGCAAGTATCAGAAGAGATCGGATACTGGCAGATGCAGCGCGGCAGGTGAGAGAAAAATCAAGGTAGATGAGAAATGAATGGTTGTGTGTATAATGAAGAAGATCGCTGGAAGATATGCTAAAATAGCATAGACGAACAACATAAACGGGAGCTTTCCCCATAGGTTATATGCAAAAGGGTGAGGTCTCGCAGAGACCCGTGCTTCCGTCCAACCCCCGCATGATCGTGTCGAGATAAATCCGAGACCCTGGGAATAGAGAAAGGAGAAGAACCCCTCTACGAAATTGGTCAATATTACCCAGTGGGTGAAAGTCCCTCCTGACCACATCGTCCCGATACCTATGCAGGCACTGCGCACTTGCACCGGAACGCAAGTGCAGGTGTGTCCTTCGGGAAAGCCTGGCCAGCAGGTCAGTAGCGAAACCCACCCTGTTTGGCGGGGTCTGCGTCGTGCAAACCTGGTAACAGGAGTACGGAGCTGGATGGAGCCAGGATACAGGCCGCGTCACAGCGTGCCCAGCTTTTTGGGTATTGATCCCCTCTTTTTTGGTATAGACACCTGTCGTCAACGCGGAATCTTGCCTTGGCCTTATCTGGCTGAAGTCATAGTTGCACGGCGCAAAGGCTTTCCAGCTCCCCCTTTGCCCTCTGTTGCTGGTTGACGCAAGATATCCCTTTCCCTTGGCCGGGGGACTGAACGATTACGTTTTCTCCATAAGATGATGTGTTTGATTCGCCAAAACCGCGGTTCCAGTCAGGAACCGCGGTTTTGGCGAGTGGATAAAACCCATTTCCCCTAACCCGGACAAGCCGGAACCATAAGGGATTTTTCACCACAAGGCACAAAGACACAAAGTAAAATTTTTGAAGTTTTTCCTTCGTGCCTTTGTGCCTTTGTGGTGAATTTTTTTATTTTTTGTACCCTGCCGGTATAATACACTGTGCCGGTACGGCGTGCAAACTTTTCATTGCTAACATATTAATTTGTCGTCACTTCCGGTGTGACTTGCGAACCGGCCATCAACAGGCCAAGCTCCGACTTGGTGACTGCATCCGTGTCGACAGTGGCGACGATTTGACCGTGGTACATCACAGCAATACGGTCGGCCAACGAGCGGATCTCGTCCAGTTCAGCGGAGATGAGCAGCACGGCCACGCCCCGGTCGCGCATCTCGACAATCTGGCGGTGGATGTATTCTATGGAGCCTACATCCAAACCGCGGGTTGGCTGGTTGGCGATCAACAACTTGATTGGGTGGCTGAGTTCGCGGGCCACGATCACTTTTTGCTGGTTGCCGCCCGAAAGGGTTCTCGCGGTTACCAGCGGGCCGGGGGTACGCACATCGAATTGAGTGATCAGCTTACGGGAGTTTTCCAGCACGGCATCAGCATCCCGTTGTAATCCATGGGCAAAAGGCGGCTGGTAATACGTACACAATACCATGTTATCAGCAACAGTATGCGGCAGCACCAGGCCATGCTTATGCCGGTCTTCAGGAATGTGAGCTACGCCGGACTCGGTCAGCCTCCGTGGATTCCCGAAGGGAATCACACTCCCATTCAGGCTGATCCTCCCGCCATTGACGGAGCGCAGCCCGGTGAGGGCCTCTACCAATTCGGTCTGGCCATTCCCCTGAACGCCGGCAATGCCCAAAATCTCGCCAGCCCGCACCTCGAAAGAGATATTCTGCACAACTTCCACATCGCGTTCGTCGCGGATCGTCAGGCCACTCACATCGAATACCACATCTTCCGGCTTGGCAGGAGCCTTATCAACTTCGAGCAACACTTCACGGCCCACCATCATGGTAGCCAGGCCCTGTTCATCGGTTTCGGCGGGGGTGGTCGTGCCCACAACCTGACCGCGCCGCATGACTGTGATGCGGTCTGCCACAGCCAGCACTTCTTTGAGTTTGTGGGTAATGAAAATGATGGATACGCCGCGCTCGGTTAATTGGTTCATGATCCGAAACAGGTCTTCCGCTTCCTGCGGAGTGAGCACTGCTGTGGGTTCATCCAATACCAGAATTTTGGCCTGCCGGTAGAGGGCCTTGACAATCTCCACGCGCTGCTGCAAACCTACGGGCAAGTCTTCCACAATGGCGTCGGGATCAACTTCCAACCCGTGATCCGTAGACAATTGCCGAATCTGGCGGCGAGCCGAGCGCATATCCAGTGATGGGCCGCGACTGACTTCAGACCCCAAAATAATATTTTCTGCAACAGTGAAAACCGGAACCAGCATAAAGTGCTGATGCACCATGCCGATTCCCGCATCGATGGCATCGTGGGGATTTTGGATTTCTGCGAGCTGTCCGTTGATCAAGATATCGCCTTCATCAGCGCTATATAAGCCATAGACCACATTCATCAGAGTGGACTTGCCGGCCCCATTTTCACCCAACAAGGCGTGGATTTCGCCTTTGCGCAGGGTGAAATTCACCCGGTCGTTGGCCAGTACACCGGGGAAGCGTTTACTAATGTTACGTGCATCAAGTGCAAGCATATCAGTCATGGGCTATTCCTTCTCATACGGAATACCATCCGCTGCTGGCGGGCGAGCCCGCCCGCCGAATCCAGCCAGCACTACGATAGTCAACAAGTAGGGCAACATGCCGATAAATTGATGGGGGATGTCAATCTCTCCCCCAAACTGCAACTGAGTTTGAATAGCGGACGTCAACCCAAATAGGAGCGCTGCTCCCCAGGCACCGATGGGCGTCCACTTCCCAAAGATCATCACGGCAAGGGCAACGAAGCCGCGCCCATTGGTCATCACTCTTTCGAAAGACCCCACCGCTTCCAGAGTGAGGAAAACACCTGCCAGACCTGCAATGGCGCCGCCCATAATCACATTGACATAGCGTATCATATATACATTGATGCCGACGGTATCAGCGGCTCGAGGGTGCTCACCAACCGCACGGGTGCGCAAGCCCCAGCGGGTATGGAACATCACGTAATGCACCACAAATACCAACACGATGGCCGCGTAGGTAATGGGAGGGTTATTAAAGAGCACTGGGCCGATAACAGGGATGTCGGCTAAAGGGCCTAGCTCAATGGGGTGTAATTTTCCTTCGGTTGAGAGGCCAACCTGGTAAAAATACCCGGTAAGCCCAATGGCAACGATATTGATCACCGTTCCCCCAATAATCTGGTCAAGCTTCAGCGTAACAGACATAAAGGCCAGCAAGAGTCCCAACAAGGCGCCGCATAAAACACCAGCCAGAACGCCGATAAACAAGTTGCCTATCCATGCGTGTACCAAAAACCCAAAGAACGCCGAGAGCAGCATCTGTCCTTCGATGCCAATATTGATCACTCCGGCCCGCTCTCCTAGCAAGCCGCACAGGGCGCCTAAAACCAGCGGTGTAGAATGACGTACAGCGGAGGCGAGAACAGCTACAGTGACGATTTGATTGTTAACATAACTCACCCAAACTATAACCACCCCAATCAAGCCATATAGCGCGGTAGCCCACCAACGGCGTAGAAAGCGATTCGAAGGTGATGTCGGAGAAATTTGTGTCTGCATTGAAATCACCTCACTGTTGACCCCAGCCTGTGCTGAGGGCGATTTTTTCTTCGTCGGTGGTGCGCATTCTGAAAATCCTGCGCACGATGATATCTGCTGCCACAAAGAATAGAATAAGGGCCTGAATTACATCGGTGATCTCTTTGGCCACGCCGGCGGAGAACTGCATCTGGCTGGAACCGGCTTTCATTGCGCCTACCAGAATTGCTGCCGGTATCACCCCAAAGGGATGGGTTTTACCCAACAAAGCGATGGTGATACCATCGAAGCCTAACCCGGTGTTGAATCCCGGCTGGTAGCGTCCAACCACGCCCTGGGTTTCCACCGCACCTCCGATGCCCGCTAAAAAAGCACTCAGCACCATAGTCAAGATCACAGTACGAGCGACTTTGATACCTGCGTATTTCGCGGCTTGGGGGTTAAGACCAACAGTGCGAATCTCGAAACCAAGAGTGGTTTTCCATAGAATCCACCAGACCACAACAGCAACCAGAATTGCAAGAATAAATCCAAGAGGGAGGCCGCCAATATTGGGGATGCGCGCTGTTTCCTGAATTGCAGGGGTACGGGATACAATATTGCCAGGCGAGGTATCCTTCCACGGCCCATCTGCCAGATAGTCGGTGATATTGATGGCAATGTAATTGAGCATGATGGTGGTAATCACCTCATGCGCGCCCGTGTAGGTCTTCAGCGCTCCGGGGATGGCTCCAAAAAGCGCCCCGGCAATCCCGCCGCCCAGTAAAGCCAGGGGAGCGTGGATATAAGCCGGAAGTCCATCGATGCCAAAGCCGATGGCCGCTGCGGTGATAGCGCCAAATAAAAGCTGCCCCTGGGCACCAATATTGAAGAGACCCGCCTTGAATGCGAAGGCCACTGCCAGACCGCTAAATAACAGAGGAGTAGCCTTTTCGAGCGTACGTCCAAAAGTAGCCATGCTGCCAAAGGAACCTTGTATCAAAGCTGCGTACGCCTCGAGAGGATTGGCTCCGGAAACAGCCAGGATAATAGCGCCGATCAATGTAGCCAACAATACAGCCGCAACTGGCACACTGACGGCCTGCCACAATCTCGAAAACAGAGCATCCCCTCGCTCGGGAGCATTTGTAACGTTTTGCTCTTCGCTCATATTCTTTTTCTCTTTTGACAATGTCAAGTTAGTTTGTAGTGATGCACGCGAGTGCATCGTCCGCCATAAGGGGGGACACTCTCGTGTCCCACTACAAACCTGTTGGTTGGTAGTGATGCACGCGAGTGCATCATCCGCCACAAGGGACACTCTCGTGTCCCACTACAAACTTTCCTCGCCCGATTCCGAGAAACTTGACATTGTTAGAGTAGTTATGATGCCAATGTCACCCGATCTCGGTTTGTATACAAAATCAAAAAAGTGCGACGTACCCTAGCGAGTACGTCGCACTCTATATCACGGGCTTGTTGATTTAGTAGCCAGTGTCAATGCTGCCGTCGACCAGACCTGCACGGATATCAGCCAGCGTGTCTTTGATTTCCTGAGAAATCTCGCTATCGAAATCATGGAAATCAGCCAGGCCGAACCCGCCGATGAAATTGCCCACGGGCATGTTGCCCTCACTGGACAATTTGACGAGTTCGAACACACCAGGGGTGATCAGCTTCATGGCAGAGGAAACCAGGCAGGCATGAGCCTCAGGTACTGTGCCCCACTGGTCGCTGTCAACGCCAATGCAGTACAATCCATCGTGACCAGCAACCTCGATCAGCGCACCGTTACCAGTCTTGCCGCCAGCGCCGAAGATCACGTCTGCGCCATTGTCAATCGCCTGTTTGGCAGTGGTGGCGCCCCATTCGGGATCGGTGAAGGCCACATCCATACCTCCGGGGTGATAAGTGGATATGATGGTGATGTCAGGATTAACGTACTTGGCGCCGTTCTCGTAGCCCTCTTTGAAGGCCACAACCGGGGGAACCAGGTCAGTGCCTAACACTGCGGCAATGGTGTTGCTCTCAGTGAGCATACCGGCCAACGCTCCAGCCATGAAACCAGCCTTGTCCTCGGGGAAGATCAGGCCAGCAACATTGGCAACTTCTCCGCCCCACTGACCCTGGTCGACACCGATGAAGTTGATGTCGGGGTATTCAGCAGCAGCAGTCAAGGTTGCTTCGCCCAAGGCAAACCCAACGGTCACGATAATATCGTAGCCCTTATCAGCAAAGAGCTGAATGTTCGCTCCGTAGTCCTTTGCATCTTTAGTCTCGATGTAATTGACGATAGCACCTAATTCATCTCTGGTTTGCTGAACACCTTCCCAGGCTGATTGGTTGAAAGACTTGTCGTCTACTTCACCGACATCGGTTACGAGGCCAACGCAAAGGACGTCTTCCTTGGCGCAATCAGCCTCGGTGGCCTCAGACTTGCAACCTACCAAAAGCAGGGCAGCCAAGACCAACAGGGACAAAATCAGAAACAGTTTCTTAGACATATCACACTCCTCCGTACAGATAGAAAAAAAAGATTGTCCAATATCAGGTTTATATTCGAGCCTGACGCATTAGAGTTTAACATGAAGTGTGCAATCTTGCAATATGGCGCGTTCACCATTCGCTGTGAAGCGTGGAGAGTGGAGAGTGGAGAGTGGAGAGTGGAGAGTGGAGAGTGGAGGGTGGAGGGTGGAGGGTGGAGGGTGGAGGGTGGAGGGTG
>JBDRGC010000185.1:0-6301 GCA_043818215.1 Chloroflexota bacterium
CCTGGTGTTCGGCATGCCGTGGGAAGAGGAACCCGAGAATTGGTGGATGGGCCCCGGCATCTTCGTGCCGGTGACCATCAACGCCAATGGCGTCGAGTTCACCTACTCATCCAAGGTGGTGGATCAAGAAGTCGTCCTTCAGAGCAGTGGCACCGGGAACGATGTCACCCTGACGTACACCATAACCCTGGTCAATAATGGCGTGGAAGATATGTTTGTCCGTATGGTCGACCTGATCCCTGAAGGCACTACCATCTACGAGCAGTGGGTCCAGGATCCCGATGATCCTGCGGGCGACGGCTGGTGGTACACCATGAAGGTCTCGTTCGACAACGGCAGCACTTGGTACGAATGGTACACCGAGGATTGCTGGGACAACTACAACAACGGTGAGTACCTGTGCTGGACAGGCAATGTCGGCCCGAGTACCTCGGGTAAGGTGTACATCGAGTACACGGTCAAGGTCTTGCCTCACTTTGCCGGCGAGATCATGAACAAGGCTGATGTGTGGATGGATTGGGGTGACTACCATGACTTCTTCTCCCTGAAGGCCTTCACCGATGTGCTTTATGCCGTGTATCTCCCGATAGTAGCGTTCAAATAAACCTGAGGCTTTTCATCAGGAATTAGTAAAAAAGGCCACCGGGTTATCCCGGTGGCCTTTTTCGTTGTGGATATCGAGGCCGGGCGCGTTTACGCCCTGACCCTACTGCGTGCTCGAATACCCACAGAAGACCAACCACCTGCCTCCGCTGTGATATTCGTATTGGGTGCCATCAACGGATAAGATGATGCAGTAGCCGGGGATGGGGCCGGGGTAGGCCCGGTCTGGATACTTGCCGGGCGGCTTGGGGCAGCCCAGCCCGTCGTCGGAGAACTCGGTCTCTTCTACGCTCACAACTTCGACAGTCTCGATGGGGACATCCAGGCTTTTGGCCAGGTGCTCGCGGGCCAAGTCTACAATTTCTTCGATCGTCATTGCCCGGTGTAGAGGGATTCGTTCCCCCGTGCTTGGCCCTGGGCATAAGACGATACGCTTTCCTTGTTCGTCGGTGTGGATTTCGTATTGCCGGGTGCCGGTCTGGAAGATGATCTGGAATCCTGAGACGCCCACGGGCTTGTAAACTTCACCTGGGTCAGGACAACCCAGGCTGGTATCTGTCCAGGTCATGGCTACGCTATATTGGAGCCTGACCTGGTTTTCCGGCAGACCCAGGTGATCCGCTAAAAACACTCGGGCAGCCGTAACGGCGTCCTTTTGAGCCGGTGGATGGGTGGGATAAGCGATGATGGCCGGCACGGTCATTGGCGTGGGTGATGGCTGCATCGCGGTTGACGCTGGCGCGAATTTCGTCACAACGGGTGTTGGGGTGATCGTTGCCAGCATTGCCGTTGCGCTTGCAACTGGGGTAATTTCAGGGGCAGCCGGACGATTTGATGCAGCAACTTCAGGTGTACATGCATTGATGGCTATCAGCAACAGGGCAAGTAAGATTAGATGAATTATTCTCCACTTTGCCATTTAAGCACCTTCTTTCGGTAGACACGAAGCGTACAGATGGTAGATAGTAGCAGTATATAGACGTTCCCGGATGGGGATTTGTTCCGAATTGTGCGCTGCTCTTTTGGAGATATTTGTGGGTGTTCTGTCCCGGCGGCAACACGCGCTCTCCACCATCCTATCCTCCCCCCCCCGCTCATTTCCCCCCGCCTCCCGCTCCCGGGACACCGCACATCGCCCTAATGTCCTTCAGTAGGGACGGTGTAGGGCAAGTGTGGGCGTATAAGTGGTCGGTCCGTGGGTTTCCCCCATAGAATGGTGCTTTTGTCCGTTGTTAGTATATAATGTCAGGTCAAATAGAAGCGTAGAATAGCATAATGCTGACTGCCGAAAGAATGTCCAACCCTAAGAAGCATCCCACATAAGCCGCCAGGATGTACTTTCTGGGAATGTGTAACCGGTGGTTTATTTGCTGGGTGATCTCCAGCCAGCCAGAGTTCAATAGTATGACGGTTGGAATGATGGCGGGATATGCGTATCGTGCCGCTGGTATGAATACTTTGTCAGTATAAATCGAGCCGAGACCGCGGGTGAGTGCTGCGCCCCAAATCGCCGCCATCGCTGCCCCGAAGAGCAGGATCAGTACACAGGGTTGGTGTTTCCAATGGCGTATTATTTTTCCCAACGCTCCCGCGACCCCCAGCAGGGTGGTGATTCCTAGCAGGCGGTAGGGTTTGCTGCCTATCAGAGATACGTGACCCCATCCAAATTTGGCCCAGAATGTGCGCCCAAGATTCACGAGGGTGGATTGGTAGTACCAATTGGTATTTTCCCAGTCTCGAATGGATGTGATCACTAAAGACGGTTTTATATAAGCTATCTTGTTGATGAAAGTGTCAAGTTTTGGGTTGACCCAATTGGCTGCCTGTCCCCACGGGTATATGGCTAACAGCAAACCTATCCCCGCAACAATTAGAATGCTCCACGCTATCATCTGCCGGGAATCTCGGAAGATGCCAAATAGCACAGGGATGAGCACGAGTGCGTAGGCAATCATGACTGTGTTTTTGGTTGAGCCGCATACAATGGCAGCGACCCCTATCCACAGAAATCGCGGCCAGGAGAATCCCCGCCGAATCATCGCAACGCTTCCCCATAGGAAGAGAGAGAAGAAAGCGGTTGCCCCCACGTCGTTGTTGACGGCTGTCATAAGGTCAACGTAGCTGGGGAGCAATGCCAGGGTTAGTGGCACCATCCAACGTAGAGGGTGTTTATCAGGAGTGATTTCCTTGATGACCCCATAACTGGCGACGATGCTCACCAGGAAAAGAACGAGTGAAACCATCCGGCTGATATAAAACTGAAAAGTGATGTCGCTGCCGCGTATGAGTCTCAGAGGCAGGGATACTATTTGGAAATATAGAGGCGCATCAGAGATTTGGGAAATACCAATCCAGGCAGGTGCGTCCGCTGGAAGCAAGTTGGGGACAAAATCCAGCCCCGAAAAGAAATCGTGCTCAATCATGGAGGCCGCTGCTTCGCGGCGCATGGCCTGGTTGTAATCACCAGGTTTTGGGTGATTGTCTGTGTCAGCGATCAACCAGGCGTATTCGAGTTGGCTGGGTTCGTCGTAATGCTGCCAGGGGGGAACCAGGTATACATATAAAAGTCCGTGAATAATTCCCAAAATGAGAATTATTCCCAGGCTTTGGTGTTGCTTCCAATGGATGCTGATTTTCTTCGGTGCGGGCATTTTCCGCCCATTAACCTTCATCTTGAGTGGGAGCAATCTGAGTTTTAGACAGATCAGATGATTGCCACCATTTAGCACCGAATACCCAGAAAACGCCTAACATCATGCCGAGTGTTCCCCCAATGAGCGTCTTTACTATGGTCTGGCGCGCGGTGGGCATTTGTGGCGTGATCGCTGGACTTGCTAGAGTTACTTCAGTATTCGTCTGTGCGGCTGTTTGGATCTCAGTTTCCTTTTGCATAAGGGCCTGATATGCGTTCCACGCCAGGTCCCGCTCACTGGTCAGTTCCAATTGGTGTGCATTTTCACCCTCTAGTTGGGTTTCCAATTCCCGGATTTGGGCTGCGATTGTTTCGGTAAGTTCGTATCCCTCCCCCTGGGATAATTCTTGGGCTAGATTTTCCTGAGCAGTCTCGGCCTCGATTTTAGCTGTGTTAGCTTGTTGGATGATGGCAGCTAAGTCGGAGACGTAATTGGATTTGGAATCGCGCAAGGTGGTGATATCTGCTAAGTGCAGCTCGAATACTGGTTCCATTTGGGTTCCAAGGGCCGCGGATCGGGCGGTCAATACGGCCAGCGCATCACCCAGGTCTCCAGCGGCAGAGCGAGTGCCGCTTTCTAGTTGTTGTTCGAGTGTCCCCAACTGAATAATGAGCGTCTCCATTTCCTGAGAACGTTGCGTATAGTAGCTCATTAGCCAGGTGCGGTCAGTGCTCAAGTCGTCCAGTATTGTTTTGGCCTCTTCGATTTTCGTTTCAAGGACAATAATTTGGTTATTTTGGATGAAATTCTCTAAAGCAGCCTGAGCGCTTTTGTAGCTGGTTTCAGTAGACTCTATTTGTGCCCGAATCTCTTCTAAGGGTTGCGCCCCGCTATAAGCCAGGTTGATAGCTTGGGTGGTTTCCTGTGCCCAGACATTGGCGATATCGACGGCCAGATTTGGGTCTTTAGAAGTTGCGATAACAATGATGGCATCGCCTTTGTTGGTGATATCAACAGATTCTTTTATATCTTCTATATTATCGTATTCGGAGGGAAGAACATCTCTGAGGGTATCCATGGTTGCCTGATCAATTGAGTCGCTCTTAGCAATTACCAGAAAGGCATCCATGCGACGAGCATCTGTTGTGTCGGTAACTGTAGGGAATTGATCGGCCAACGAAAGTATCAACTGACTGCGAGTTACGATAATTGTGGCCGCGGCTTCATACATTCGAGGCTGAAGCAGGCTGGCACCCAAAGCAGCCAATGCCAATACTCCAGCCACTAGAGCGATCTGCCACCAGTGCTCTAATATGGTGAGTACATAAGGGCGCAAGTCGATTTCATCTTCGTAAATTGTCATATTATCGGAATCTCCCAGAAATTGTGTTTACTAAACCAGCCCCCCCCTACCCCCCAATCCTGGGGGGAGCAACACGGGTTCTACCAAGATTGAGGGGTGAGTAGTCACAAATCTCTATTGTCGTTAGGACTTACGCAGTTCGCACCCTTCGATACAGTTCTTGCAGAACCACTCAGGATGCGAACTGCGTAAGTCCTCGTTAATACGCTCCTGTACCCTGCAAAACGACCCAGGCTGTTTTTAGCAAGATTTGAAAATCTAGCAAGAGAGAATAATTTTGAATATAGTAAAGATCATCCTCTGTGTGCAGATGCAAAGGCTTGTCACTGCGACCGTTGACTTGCCACCACCCGGTGATACCTTGTGGAACAGCAAAGCGTTTATGCTGCCAGGGTTTGTAATGCTTCACAAGGGCGGGAAGTTCGGGCCGCGGGCCAACCAGACTCATGTCACCTTTCAACACATTGAAGAATTGGGGTAACTCGTCCAGACTGGTACGGCGGATGAATTTGCCGACTTTTGTGATACGAGGATCGTCTGGAATTTTATGGATCAGATTATCGTTTTCGTCGTATTTTATTACGTCTGCTAGATGTAGGTCAGCGTCTTGCACCATAGAGCGGAATTTGTACATCCAGAAAACTTGTCCATTTTCGCCGACACGCTGTTGTTTGAAGATCACAGGGCCGGGGGAATCCAGTTTGATAGCAATTGCAATCAGCGTCATGGGTGGAAGTATCACGATTTGCAAAATGGTTCCAACTATCAAGTCGAAGACGCGTTTGACCATGCGTTGGTATTCATTCAAGGCTGGGGCGCGCAGGTCGAGCATGGGGAGGTCGGCAAACTCTGCGACCGTGGCCTTGTGCAAGGCCAGACGGAAGTAGTCCGGTATTATCCATACTCTAACCGGTAAATCGTGTAATTCTGCCACCAACTGGCTGACTTGTTCGTGGGCGTGCATTGGCAAAGCTATGACGACATCGTCGATTTATTTTGTAGTTACTACCCGCCGGACGCTTTTTAATGAGCCTAGAATTGCAGCGTTCAGGTTGCATTTGGCGGGGTCGTCATCTAAAAAGCCCGTTATGGTTAAGCCAAGATGGGGACGTTGAAGGATCTGGGCTTGAAGGTTTTCGCCTACAGGGCCGGCTCCAGCGATCAATACCTGACGCAGGGGTTGGAAATTTCCATTGCCCAAATGAAAAATGAGGCGAGCAAGCAGCCGCCAGGTGACAAGCATCAGATAGGCCAGGAATACAAATACTACAAAAAGCAGTCGAGAGACATCCCGGTAGGAGAGATAGAGTATGCCTGCAAGTGAAACCCCTGCCAGGATAGAGCCTATGGTGATGCTGGTCAATTCGTTAACCACATAGATGTTACGCCGGCCATCGTACACAGAGAGCAGCAATAATATGGCTACCCAGGTTATGATGAGAAGTAGATAAAGCTGTGGGGGAACTGTTGGCTTGTAGATATCTCTGGCAAAGGGTAGAACACTTAGCCACGGCCGAAGAAGGTTTGCAGAAGCCAGTGCTAAAGAGATTAACAAAGTATCCAGTATTATGGAGAGGATGGCGAAGTTGATCGAGAAACGTCTAAACATAGCCCCTACTAATTTCTGAGAGTGTGGGTTGGATTTTAGGTAGCGGTAGCATTTTCTTTCTTTCCACTATAGGATTTTGGTACGGCGAGTATT
>JBDRGC010000186.1:0-2718 GCA_043818215.1 Chloroflexota bacterium
CGGTTCGCCCGGCTTCCGCCAGCGGGCATAGCCTTCCTTTATAAGCAAGTCGCGCCATTCGTTGAAGCGGTCGCGTCCTATTCGCGCTTCCCAGTGACGGGATGCCGTCCCGTATTCACAGGCACGAACGAACGACTCAAATTGTTGACGCAATTCATCTTCAGCTTCAGCAGCGGCCACGGCTGTGCCCTGTGCCGGATTCACTGGGAGCAATCGAATATCGACGGGCCGACCAACTGAACCGTCCCCGTTGATGTCGCGCCCGACAACTCGTTCGATATTCCACATGGTGCTTTGGCTGCGGTTCGAAGCAATAACCCATGAAATGGCCGTCACCACCAGAATGATCGGCACGACGGTGGGCCAGGCTGGCACTATGCGACGCCAGGAAAGGTAGAGTGTGAACGAGGTGCCAAACAGAACACCAAAAACCAATGCCTGCATGAGAGGGACCAACACGTCGGCCTCCAAGCTAGGGGCCCTGTTGGGCGTTCGCAGAATTGGCTCTTCTGTTTGCGAGAATCTCGGCACCAAAGATTTGCGTTTCATGCGTCCCTCCATTAGTATATGCCCACGGGCCGTGATCCCTCCCGGCCCGCAGCCCTGGCGTTATGAGCACCAGGGCTTTTGGTTTTGCGGCTGCTATGTAACGTTTTTTCCCGCTCGCGCAGCACTTTCGCTGCGGCATTCGTTCCCGCGCAGGATCTGGCACAACTCCTCTAATTCTTCGTCTATGCGCCAGCGCTTGCGGAAATAGTCCGGGACATAGTCGCGCATCTCCTGCGCCAAGGCAATCAAGCGTTCGACCGCTGCTTCATCCATGTGTCAGTCCTTTCGCCTAATCAGGTTCTATTCCCTTATGACATGCCCTATCGTGCTGGCAGCGTTCGCAGTACCCAGCCGCGTTTTCTGCGAACTCATCACAGATGGGCGAAACTTCATCATGCCATATCTCGACAACGTCACGCCAGATCTCCGGATCGCAGTGGCACCCGGGCGGCAAAGTGATCTTGGCGACGAAATCATGATGGGCACTACTAGGCTGCCCACAGATAACGCAAGTGGCGGGTGTGGCCCGCCTTTCGGGTGCGACAAGGGGGACGGCTTGTTGCACGAGTGTGAGGGCCTGGGCAAGCTCGGGGTCGGCTGCCGATGGGATGGAAGGGAGTGATGCCCCGAGGGGTAGGTTGGCTGTTTTCTGCTTCTCGTCTTTCATTGTTATCCTCCGTATGTGTTCCAATCCCCCTTAATCCGTTGACCATTGCGAGTGTAACGGGGGATGTCTGCGGGCGGGAACCATCGAATCCGCAATATTCGGTCAATCCCCTCCGGGGACATCCCTGACAGGTTTCCCCCCAAAACAGCGTCTAGGATTTCAGCGTTTCCCAGGAAACAGTTGGCAAGGACCAACCGTGGCATTCCAGCATCGGCCCATTTCTGGATCAAGTCGCATGCTTTTCTTTCCCGTTCCTGAGTTTTAGGGGGTATTTGATGATGTTTTCGCAAAGCGGTAGGAGCAGTTTCCCGCAGATAGTAGTCAGGCTCATGCTTTCGGTAATCAGGATTATGTCGGCGCATTGGCTGTGAGCGTAGACCCGTTATACAAGTTGCGCCAGGCAAGTGGGGAAACCCGCATACCCCACATCGCTTAACCATCGAGGCGTTGATAGGATATAGTCCCAATAGAACCCGTAAGTTATCTTCCTCTTCCCCGGAAATAGCTCCTGGGCGATCACAGGAGATAGCAGATAGAGTGCCAGTATAGGATGGGGGTTTCTGTAATATCTTGGCAACTTCGGCCCATGTTCGGCCCTCCTTCAAGGTATTCAGCGCTCGTATCGTTTCGGGATTGCAGCGGTGTGGGCCAGGTTTGGCCGGGATTGTATGCACCGATACGGCTCTGTCTACTTTCGCCTCTTCTGATGTGTCTAGGATGATCCTAGACACCTTTCTCGGCAGCGGTCCGGCCCCATCTTCAACCCAATTCACGATTAGGGCAACATGGCGGACATTTGCTTCCTCCACGGCATCATGATGTGTATGGCAAAGCGTTATCAGGTTCTCGGGGTTATCGCCTCCCCCCTCCGCTCGTGGCATGATATGATGGATGGAAAGACTTCGTACTCCTCGTGCGGGGCATGAGAAAACCCGGCAACGGTATCCATCACGTTTCAAGACATGTCGTCTAATCGACTTCCACTCTCCATCAGATTCCATTGCTCTTCCTTTTTGTCTCCGTATATCTGTTGCTGCGGGCGAGGCGGCAGAACCCAACTTTCGCGCAGCGCTTGGCGATGCAGATGCCGATAGAACAGCTTCCGCCGCAGCCCGAACCACTCGCCCCAGGCCCAGCGCCATATGTACCACCACACCAGCGGGCGGAAGGCGCGGATAGGGACAATCCCGAGCCATGAGCTACTCATCCCATCAGCCAGGTCGTAAATGGCAATACCCATCTCGTGCCCGTCATTGCAGAATCGCAGCTTGTAAGCACATCCATGACCACCATCGACCTTCGGGCTGGCGCGCCAATTGTTCGGCGGCCCGCCAAGGCCATCCCCGGCGCGGTCTTCCAGCGCCCACCTGCGGATGCGGCCCGGCAGTTCGCGCAGCCGCCGCCGCCATCTCGAGGTTTTCCCCGTACCTTCCAAGATCTGATTCGCCTGGTCATTCATTGGCCGACTCCGACAGATTCTCCCACCTCCGCAACGCGTCCAT
>JBDRGC010000187.1:0-3067 GCA_043818215.1 Chloroflexota bacterium
CTACGCGGCGGATGGTTTCGGGAATATTTGTTTCGAAAGTCTTGGGTTTTCCTCGGGGGTTGGGAGATTGGAGATTGGGGTTTGGGGATTGGAGATTGGAGTTTGGGGATTGGGGTTTGGGGATTGGGGATTGGAGATTGGAGTTTGGGGATTGGGGATTGGGGATTGGAGATTGGGGATTGGAGCGTTAGACGTGAGCTTACGCATCACGAAGCCCCACGGAATGAATTCCGGGGCTGGTACAGAAAACATGCTGAAGCATGTTGAGGGCCTCAGTACGGGTCTATGGTGAGCGGGTTTTCGTAGTTGCTCAAAATCTTGGTGGTCAAGCGGCGATAGAACTGCATTGCACTTGAAAAGTGCGTTGCAGTTCGGGTCTCTAGGGCAGACTCGTGGTGCAATATCACCCCCTTTGGATATATCATGCCCTCTGGGTACGCATCCTTGAGGATGCTATGCACCACTAACATTTTGAGCAACTACAGGTTTTCCATATCATAGCGTCGGAACATGTTTCATGCTCCACTTCACGCTTCACGTTTCACGTTTTCACGCTTCCCGCATCGCGAAGCCCCACGGAATGAATTCCGGGGCTGGTACAGAAAACATGCTGAAGCATGTTGAGACACTCCGTACGTATCTATGGCGAGCAGGTTTCTCTTAACAGCATAGAAACACGCTCCATATTTCACGCTTCACACTCGACTGAAAGCAGGTACATTTCGATGAATCTTACCGGCCTCATCTCCAACATACAGCGCTTCAGCACTGAGGACGGCCCCGGCATTCGTACTACCGTCTTTTTCAAGGGCTGCCCGCTGCGCTGTGCCTGGTGCCATAACCCGGAGGGGATTTTCTCCCACCCAGAGTTGATGTGGTATGACGTGCGCTGCATTGGCGCCCGAGACTGTCTCAGCGCCTGCCCGGAGGCCGCTCTGGAACTGACACCCCAAGGGATGCACATCAACCGCCAGCGGTGTACTGCTTGCGGCGACTGCGTCCGTGTCTGCCCCGCCGGCGCGTTGGAGATCATCGGCCGCGAGTGGAGGCCGGAGGAATTATTCGCCGAGCTGCAAAAGGATGCTGTCTTTTACGAGACTTCTGGCGGCGGGGTGACTCTTTCCGGTGGTGAACCGATGATCCAGGCTGACTTTGTGCTGGCCCTCGCCCGCCTGTGCCGCGAGTCCGGCATCCATGTAGCACTGGACACCTGCGGCACGGTGGCATGGGAGCGGTACGAGCGCATCCTGCCGCTGGTGGATATGGTGCTTTATGATCTGAAAATCTTCGAGGCGGGACGCCATCAATCCAGCACGGGTGTGGATAATGTGCTCATTCTGGAAAACGCTCGCCGCATCGCCGCCACTGGGATGCCGATGTGGATTCGTACCCCCATCATCCCAGGCTACACGGCTGACACAAGTAATATCGCCGCACTGGGCGATTTTATTGCTGCCGAATTGCCCACCGTTGAGCGCTGGGATTTGCTGGCTTATACCAATCTGGGCCAGCCCAAGTATCATCGCTTAGACCGCCCCTACGCGCTGGAGGGAGTTCCACTCCTGACGCGGGCCGAGATGGAATCACTCCACAACGTCGCCCGTCTGCGAATCCCCTCGGCGGTTTGGTCGGGCGCGACACGCGCAAATTCCGTGAAGAGTAAAGAGTGAAGCCCCACGGAATGAATTCCGGGGCTGGTACAGAAAACATGCTGAAGCATGTTGAGATACACATCACGTTTCACGGAGAGTTTGGGTGATTATTATTTTACCAACTACCTATGAGGTGCAAAACAATGAGCACAAACTTTATCGAAACCCATCCCGGATTGATGGAAGCTCTTGCCGGCGAGATGACCCCCAAATTCCTTGCCACCCGCTCCGGTGAGGGCATTCCCAATATCGTGCCGTGTACATCGTTGACTTCGGCTGGCGATGTGGATGACCGCTTGATCTTCGGCAACTTTTTGCTGCGTAAGTCGGTTGACAACCTGAATCAAAACCCGCATGTGGGCATAATGGTCATCACTCCCGATCTGGAAGGTTGGATTCTACAAGGCGATTTTGTAGAGTGGCAGCAGACGGGAACCTATGCGGACTATCTCAACAACTCCGACCTGCTGCGTTACAACGCCTACACCGGCATTCGCAACGCCGGTGTCGTTCAGGTGCGGAAAGTTATCCGCCATTTTCACATCTCGAAACAGCGCGTGCTGGCCGACTACCTGCTGGCTCGCGCTGCTACTTATTCCAAAGCTGAGGGAAGTTCAGGGGATGCAACTGTGATGCCCCCGGTGGTTCGAAAGAATTTCGGCTTGATGATGGCGGTGCGGATACTAACCTTTTTGGATGGCGAGGGATACCCGCTGGTGACGCCTACGCTCTCCCTCCAGCCCGCGGGAGAGCGTAGGCTTGTTTGCGCCCAGGGGTTGTTTGCAGACATGCTGTCATCGCTGGCTGCTGGTTCCCCCGTGGCTGCCTCGCTGCTTACCTTCGATGTTGTTTCTTTCCAGGCCAAAGGTCTCTGGCTGGGGAGTCGGCATTTCTTGGGCGCGCCGGTGGGGGCGATGTCAGTGACATCCGTCTACGCTGGCGGGCCGCCTATCCCGGGCCGGCGGGTGGCGTGAAGCCCGGTCATATAAAGCGGTATTGCTCTGGCGCACCAATAAGTTTGGCTCTTTTGGAAGTGCCGGGGTAACCCCTATATATGGGAGGTACCTCGGAAATTCCAAAATAGCCGAAAGTCGTTGCCCAGTGCTGTGCCCTCTACAGGTAACCGTTCAGCCCCCCCTGCCCCCCAACTTTGGGGGGAGCCCGTATTTGCTCAATCTAACCCTGGAGAGACCCCATGTTGCTCCCCCCAGGTTTGGGGGGCAGGGGGGGGCTGAACGGTTACCTCGACAGTATCATTTTTTACCCTGCAAAATAATTACAGCGAATACGGGCGGATGGCGCGAATTGGAAATCAACTCATTCGCGCTATCCTTTGAAATTCGTTGTTATATTCTGCCCAGCAAAAAATGAAAGCGAATAGGGCAGGATACCGCTAATTGAACACATCCCATTCG
>JBDRGC010000188.1:0-17738 GCA_043818215.1 Chloroflexota bacterium
TTTGCGATAGCTCCGGCCGGGTTACTACCGTGAACCCAGCTATCTTGCTCACGCAATCCAACATGATGGTAGCAATAAGGATTCAGCCCCGCGCGGGCGACGGTTCCACGGAAGGTTTGCTCGTGAAGCGAAGGGGCGCAAGCTCCAATGACAACCCGATTGACGCCATGCTCTTTGATATCTGCTTCGACCATAGATTGGCCGACATCGGAACACATGGCCATATTTGTGCGCGATACAATCACATTGGGCATTTCACGCAACGCATCGGCGACTTTTTTGCAGTTGACTACATCACTGATATTCCCGCCGCAATGACACGTATAAACGCCTATCTTGATTTCTTCGTTCTTGGGATCAGATGTTTTTGTCATAGGTGTCTCCTTATTTGCCGCCCCGAACGGTTTCCAGGTAGGCAGCAGCCCCACTTGCGGCCGCACTTGCAGAGGCAATGCTATCTACAATGTCCATAGGACCGGTGGCTGTGCCGGTAGCAAAAATCCCCGGGCGATTTGTCTCAGTAGAGGAGATGTTTGGATTGGGTGAGTTTATAAAACCATCATCTCCCACAAGCACATCGTAAATCGGCCCCGGGTTGTACTGGGGCAGCATACCCACAGAAAGCACGATCATCTCATGCATGCGTTCAACGACCTGAGAACCTTCGTCGATCAGTTCTACTCTGACTACAGGATTTTGATTTTCATCCTGGGTGATTTTGGCGACTTTCCCTTTGACGAATTCTACTCCCATTGCCTTTGAGTTTTGGAAGAACTGCTCGTATCCTTTTCCAAAGGCACGCATATCCATGTAATAAATCGTTATGTCTGCCATGGGAAGTGAACCGGCGATCAACATAGCCTGCTTGATGGCATACATGCAGCAAACCCGTGAGCAGTAAGGGATGCCCAGGGTTTCATCGCGGGAGCCAGCGCATTGAACATAAGCGATGGACTCAGGCTCTCTGCCATCTCCGGGACGTAGAATACGCCCGTACGGGCCGGTGGGAGCCAGGAGCCGCTCCATCATCAACCCGTCGATAACGTTGTGCAATTTGCCAGCCCCATATTCTTTTTTCGCATCTCGAGGGGTGGTCTCGAATCCGGTTGCCAATACGATGGTGTCAACTTCTAGCTCGATTTCTTGAACAGTTTGGGTAAAATCGATTGCATTTGCTGGGCAAGCTCTTTCGCATTGGCCGCATAAGATGCAGTTTTCCATATCCAAAACGGCATACTGCGGAACAGCTGTCGAGAAAGGCACTCGAATAGCACGCCGCGCCACCATATTCAAATCAAAAGCGCTCGGCACATCGATGGGGCAGACATACTCACACTGTCGGCAACCGGTGCAATCATCTTCGACTACGTAGCGGGGTTTTTTGAGTATTTGGGCGATAAAGTGTCCATCTTTTTTGTCAACAGATTGCACTTCACAATAGGTGAGTGTTCGAATATTGGCATGGTTAGCAACTGCCGACATTTTTGGGGTGGTGATGCAGCTACAACAATCCAGGGTGGGAAAGACCTTACTTAGCTGAATCATCTTTCCGCCAATGCTAGGTTCTTTTTCGACCAACACAATTTGATAACCCTGGTCTGCTAAATCCAATGCGGATTGCATCCCTGTAATCCCCCCTCCAACAACTAGCGCATCTGCTTTAATTTTATTTACATCCATGGTTTATCCATCCCTTTCGCCTGAAAGCTCTGCGCGAACAAATCCAATTTCGTCTAAGGTTTCGTTCATCTCTTTGACTTGTTTCAGGAAAGGCTTTTTACAAACAGTACAAATCGCTGCCAGACGAAGACGGCGGGTATTGATGCCGCGCTCTTGCATCTTTTTATAAGTGCTATCGACTATTGTAGCTGTCCGTTCGGGGCCGCCTTTGTAGGGGCTGTCGGTACCGCTGTACATTACGATGATCCCATCGATCCCTTTTTCGAAGGCGTTGATGTAAAAATCTTCCGAAAACATGCTGGGGCACCGAACTGGGAGGATGCTGGTGTTGACAGCATAAGCCAAATGTTGCTGACCAACATAATCTGCACCTGCGTATCCGCCCGACAAGGTCGCTAAAATCAAAATCTTAGGTTCTTTTGTTGATGTGGTTGCTTCCATAAAAAATTACCTCTTTCAGAATGACCACCAACTTAGAAATAAAGCTACGGCGTAACTACTTTGACAATGTTACATTCCAAATTCGATGTCATACCGCAAGGGTATCCCTAGACACGAGGGACAGGTGTACAGGTTGTTATTGCGAAACAGCTTTACCGCTTACACTTGCAACTCACTGCGTTTGGTGCAGTGCAGGTGAGTTATCTCATCCTTGGCATGAAGGAGACTGCCACGCTCCGTAAACTCCGCTCGCAGTGACATAGACCCGCGAATGTGACATTGTCAAAGTAATTACGCTACGGCTTAGAAATTTGGAAGAAGTCTAAGCCGTACTTTATTAACCAACTTACCAAATATGCTATTTCAGGCGGCGAATGAAAAGTCTATCGTAACCGGCCGCTTCCAGGTCTCCCAGGTATTCGTGGCCCACTTTTTTACACCAGCGCGGCATTTGACCTTTAGTACTCGCATCGCCGGACCAGATTTCCAGCACCTCACCTACACTGACAGCCCCAATGCTCTTTTTAGCTTCCAGCAATGGGCCAGGGCAAGCCATCGAGCGCGCGTCTACGGTTTTTGCAGCGGTAATTTCAGAAAGTTCACTCATGTCATTTCTCCTTTTTCAAGTGGTACAGATTAGGTTAGTTCTCGCGCTGGGTCACTTTCGCGCATATGAAGTAAAACGTTACAACTTCTCACGCGCTCGTTATCCGCAACGCGGTAATACACGGTTTGTCCATCCCGACGCGATTCTAGAATGCCTTTATCTTTCATCAAGCGCAGATGTTGGGATGTATTTTGTAGTGAGGCATCAATGGCCGAGGCAATATCACCAACGGATACCTCTTTATCCCCCAAAGCCCACACGATCAATACACGTTGGACATTTCCAAAAACCTGGCAAAGTTTTGCGCGCTCTTTTGCCAGCGATTTAATTTCTGTGTTGTCCATGTATGTCCACTAATCGTTTTGATAATCAATAGATTGCTTTATTATAGTTTCGTTTAACCTTTGGATTTATATATCAATCTTGTGAACCGTATAAGTGGTAAACATCATGGCTGGCATAGCGTCTTTCTATGGGTCACTATAAAGTTACTCTATCTGTGGTGGTTGGTAAAAGCTTTAGGCAGTTCCGTAAAATTAACTGCTGACCACCGACAGCCGACCGCTGACAGCCGACCGCCGACCGCCGACAGCCGACCGACATCGAATGAATTCGATGCTGCTATGAGAAACCTGTTAAAACAGGTTCAGGGCGTACCGCAACACGCTTCAGCATGTTTTCAATACCAACCCCGAATTCATGGTTGATCTGATCGTTGACTCGCTGACTCGTTGACTCGTTGACTCGCTGACTCTCCACTCGCCACTCGCCACCCCAACCTTCTTTGCAAACCTAATCATTATAAGTATAATAATCCCATGCTGAAATCTGAGGTGATTTTCAAATGTTGAATGCTTTCTTCGAGCCGGCCTCCGTGGCCGTGATTGGCGCTTCTACGAACCCATCCAAACTGGGCTATGCGGTTTTAGAGAATCTAGTGGAAGGGGGATACGCACAGCGGGGCGTGGTTTACCCCATCAACCCCAAAGCAAATCAGATACTTGGGCACAAGGCTTACCCCTCGGTGCTGGATGTGCCTGGACCCATCGACCTGGCGGTCATCGTCATTCCCTATCCTTACGTGCCAGATGCCTTGCGGATTTGCGGTCAAAAAGGCATCCCCGCGGCCATCATCATCAGCGCTGGTTTTCGGGAAGCCGGGATGGAGGGTCTGGAACGTGAGATGGAGTTGGTTTCCATTTCCCGTGAATACGGCATCCGTTTGATTGGGCCTAACTGCCTGGGGGTGATCGATACCTTCACCCCGCTCAATGCTTCATTTGCAGCGGGCACCCCTCCCCAAGGACCGATGGCTTTCATGTCCCAGTCCGGCGCTTTGGGCACAGCCATTTTGGATTGGGCGCAAGCCGGGCGTTTGGGTCTGTCTAAATTCGTCAGCCTGGGCAATAAAGCCGATGTCAGCGAGATAGACTTGCTGCAAGCCTGGGCCGATGACCCGCACACCAGAGTGATTATGATATACAGCGAGGGTTTGCCCAATGGGGAGGAATTCATCCGCGTAGCCCGCGAGGTTGCCCGTAAGAAGCCGGTGGTGGCGATCAAATCGGGCGTCACGCAGTCGGGTTCGCGGGCTGTCTCCTCCCACACGGGATCATTGGCTGGCTCTGAGCAGGCTTATGAGGCTGCATTCCGGCAGGCAGGTGTGCTGCGAGCCGGGTCGATGGAAAAACTCTTCGATATGTCCCTGGCCCTGGGCTATCAGCCGCCATTGCAGGGGGATCGCATTGCCATCGTCACCAATGCAGGCGGGCCGGGCATCCTGGCAACCGATGCCCTCGAGCGGGCTGGAATGTCGCTGGCGCGCTTCGAGTTGGAAACCATCCGCGCTTTGGAGCAATATCTGCCGGATGCGGCCAGCGCGGCTAACCCGGTGGATGTCCTCGGTGACGCCCATGCCGACCGCTACCAATTCGCCCTCGAAACTGTAGCCGCCGACCCCAACGTGGATGGTTTGTTGGTATTACTCACACCCCAGGCCATGACGCAAATCCGAGAAACGGCTGAGGCCGCGGGGAAACTGGCGCAGCAAACCGACAAGCCCGTTCTGGCCTGTTTTATGGGCGAGGCCAAAGTTAACGTGGGCATCGATATTCTGGCAGACTACGGCGTCCCCAACTATCCGTTCCCCGAGAGGGCGGCGTCATCTTTCCGGGCGATGGCAGATTATCGGCAAATCCGCTCCCGCCCCGAATCCGAGTACGTTCATTTCGATGTTGATCACGCCGCGACCCAAGCCGTTTTCGACCGGGTGCGTTCCCACGAGCGTCTCAGCATCGGCGATGCCGAGGCGCGGGATATTTTGGAGGCTTACGGGATGCGCACCCCAGAATCGCTGCTGGCCGCAACTCCGGCTGAAGCTGTCGAGATGGCGGCTCAAATCGGGTATCCGGTGGTGCTCAAAATTGCCTCGCCCGATATTTTGCACAAAACCGATGTCGGCGGCGTAAAGGTGGGTTTGAGCAATGCGGAAGATGTGCAAGATGCCTTCGAGTTGATGACTTACCGTGCCGAGCGATACCTGCCCGAAGCTCATTTGTGGGGCTGCCAGGTTCAGGAGATGGCTCCTCCGGGCGGATTGGAAATCCTTGTAGGGATGAATCGAGACTCTCAGTTTGGCCCGTTGGTCACCTTCGGTATCGGGGGTATCTACGTCGAAGTGCTCAAAGATGTCACCTTCCGGGTGGCCCCCTTCACCCTCCGGGATGCGGAGAATATGTTGAAGGAAATCCGCACTCACGCCCTGTTGGATGGGGTGCGCGGCAAGCCCCCGATGGATAAAGCTGCCATTGTAGATACGCTTTTGCGCATTGGACAGTTGGTGCAAGATTTTCCAGAAATCACCGAATTGGATATTAACCCCCTGATCGTTTATCCTAAAGGTCAGGGCGCAATTGCGATTGATATGCGTTTGATATTGAGTAAGTAAGAGCAGTAGATCAGGGACTAGGAACTAGGGACTAGGAAATCAATTCATCCTGATCCCTAATCCCTGATCCCTAGTCCCTAGTCCCAGGAGACTCCATGAAATCACTATACATTACCTCCGTAGATCGTTATTCCGGTAAAACCGCCGTATGTCTGGCTTTAGGCAAGCATTTTCAGTCCAGCGGCTACACGGTTGGATATATGAAACCCCTAAGTTTGCAACCCTGGCGAGTGAGGGGCAAGATTGCCGACGAGGACGCCGGCTTCGTTAAAGACGTCTTGGGGTTGGATGCCGAGCCGTGGGAGCTTTCTCCCGTTGTGGTAACCTCGGAGCTTTTGTGCGCGCATATTAAAGGGGATGGTGACACCGATTTGATGGGGCGCGTACAGGCCGCTTGTGAGGCAGCCGGGGAGGGCAAGGATATCCTGCTTTTGGAGGGAGGTGGCAGCCTGCGGGAAGGCTACGTAATGGGATTGCCCACCCCGGATGTGGCGGCGGCTCTGGGGAGTCAGGTGCTGGCAATTGTCAAGTATCGAGATGAGGTGCGTCTTATGGACGATGCACTGGCGGCTCACTTCCGGCTGGGAAAGGCTATGTGCGGCATCATCATCAATCGGGTCCCCGAGGACGCGCTAAATTTTGTCAGCGATTATGCTCGTCCCTACCTGGAGACACGTGGCATCTCCGTGTTTGGCGTTTTGCCGGAGGTGCGCGGGCTGGCCGCTCTCACAGTGGAGGAATTAATAGATGTGTTGGACGCGAAAGTTCTGACCGAATGCAAATCATCCGATGCAATGATCGAAAGCCTCACCGTGGGCGCCATGTCAGCCGAAGCCGCCCTGAGCCGTATGCGCAAGCACCGCAATAAAGTTGTCATCACCGGCGGCGACCGCACCGATATTCAGTTGGCTGCCCTGGAGACCTCCACCACCTGTCTGGTGCTGACGGGCAATTTACATCCCAGCCCATTGATCATCAAACAGGCTGACGAACTCGGTGTCCCCATCCTGCTGGTACGCGATAATACAATGGAGGCTGTCGAAGCCATTGACCACATCTTTGGCAAGACTCGCCTGGGACAGTCAGCCAAGTTGCAGCAATTCCAGAAACTACTGGACGAATACGTAGATTTAGCGAGACTGTCTGAGTGCCTTGCAATTTAAGTGTCGTCATTAATCAGCAAGATTAGGAACAGATACGCAATTACATTGATGACTCTACTGAAAAAGGGCTATCCCACCGCAGAGTACGCAGCGATCGCTGAGATTTCTGAAAATTAGTTTAAGGTTTCGGGACTTTGCTCATATTCTGGTATGAATTCTTAAACTTGGTTTTAGGTTTTTCTCTGCGATCTCAGCGTTCTCCGCGGTAAAAGAATTTTTTCAGTGGAGTCATTGAAGCACATCCTGCAAATTGAGCTAACGATAACGAGTGTGCAGCCTGACAAAAATCTCCGAGACCACTCTCGGAGTTTTTTCTAAATATTCATCGTATCATCGTGGTAAACCGTGCAACCCACCAAATGATTCCCCGTATATTGGTTTTAGAACGGCCAGAAGTATCATCTCGAAAACGCCCCCCAGTCCTCAAGTCTGGGGGAGCCATCCCTCTAAAGTTAGAGGGCCAGGGAACACACAAGAAAAATAAAGTTTAGGAGAATAAAATCATGGGCTTGATAGAATTTATCGTGGGAATCATCACCGGGGTATTTGGCTTGGTCTTTGGACTTATCGGTGCGATTTTAGGGCTTGTATGTGGAATCGTCGGCCTGGTGCTGGCCATCGTCGTCGGGGTGATTTTTCTTGTCCTGGCGATTGTGTTGATCCCTCTGGCGATACCGATCTTGTTACTGATCTGGATTTTCTAATCCTGAGATTCCTTACCCCAAATAGAGACGCGGCGACCTGCCTTCTGGGTGGGTTGCCGCGTTTTTAGTATTTCTGTGCCCGAATTGATTCTTCGATCCCCACCCACATTTTATTCCCATCGGTAGCAACGGGTATCCAGCCAAGCTAGTCGGATCGGCGCAAAATACCATGCAGGTAGTAGAGGATGAAGTCAAATAAGACGATTTACGGGCCAGGGATAACCGTGCAAATAGCAATACTAGATTTGACGAGTGATAAGAAGGACAGTAAAATACCTGTAACCCTTATGTCGTTGAGTTGGATTTGAAGTTATGCTGATGCACAAAAGCACGGAGGCAGCAAGTGGATACAGTTGAGATTGCTTACCATTTACAGCCAATAATCGAGCAATTGCCGGGTAACACGTTTAACCAGAAAATTTCTGGTATCTTGTCCAATGAGATTCGTCGCTATCTGGCAGAGTGTGAGCAAGAATTACTTGATCTAGAAATTTGCTATGGCCTGGATTATTGGGAGTTCAAGGAGAAACTTGCACAAGGCGAACTTGGAGATGAATTCTCTTACCCCAGGGAGGAAGATGCCATGCGTTGGGAAGATCTTGTTAAGGAGAAAAAGCACTGGCTGAAGCAGATTCGGAGCGTCGCGAAGTTTGATATGCCATGACCATAGACGAATTCGAAATCATACTGCGTGAGGCCGTAGCGCACCATTTGCCAGAAGCGTCTTTTCGGGTTCGAAAACAACGCTCGATCATATTGCGGGGTACGATATCTATCAACGATGAAACTTTTATCCAAGTTTACTTCAATGCCCTGACTGAGAAGACAAGCTATGCACTCATCTACAAGCGAGAGCGAGTGATGGGTTATGATAATTACAGATTTTGGCATTGCCATCCGATGGGGGAATCTCAAAAACATATTCCGTGTGAAGAACCAACCATTGTTGAGGCCATAGCAAAGATTGCAGAAGCTGACAAACAGCTCCCGTGCTGAGTCTTATCTTTCTTCCACCTGTACCCACATCAGTACTTATGCGAATCCAGGATGGTTCACAATGCTGTGAAAAGTCCCGAGTTATTTGTGGATTCTAAGACTCAACGGTAGCTTGCCCTCACCCCCCGCACCTCTTTTTGAGAAGATACCATCATCCCTCGAATAGGAGAGTGCTATACCTGCTTCGACCACAAGCGTTCTGCTGCGGCCCTGGTTTTCGACAGCAGAGCGTCCCGGTCTATGTCGATGACTTCGCCATTTTGGACGCGCATGACCCCATCAACCATCACCATGCTTACATCGCTGGCGTTGCGGTAAAGGAGCAACTGCTCGAAAAGGTTGTGCTCGTTCTCCGGGGTGGGGAGATTCGCGTTGATGAGTTGAAGGTCTGCTTTCCAGCCGAGCGCGAGCCGGCCAACTTTCTCGAGGCCGAGGGCACGCGCACCCCCCTCGGTTGCCAGGTGCCAGACCAAATGAGCAGGCATCACCCTCGGGTCTCGGTGGTTGGCCTTGTGGATCAGGAAAGCAGCCCTCATGACCTCGAAAAAGTCGTCGATATAACCGTCGCTGCCTAACCCCATCGAAATATTCAATGCGGAAAGCTCGGGAATTGGAGCAATGCCGCCGCCTACCTCGCAGTTCGATAGCGGCTGGTGGCTGACACGCACGCCTTTTTGGGCGATGATCTGCATCTCGACCTCATCCAGGTGGACGCACTGTGAGGCCAGCAGCCTCGGGCCAGCGATGCCCAGAGAGTCGTAGAATTGCAAGGGTCTCAGGCCGTATTTACTCGATGTGTATTCGGGTTCGTAAGTGCCCTCCGAGACGTGGGCGTGCAGGAGCGCGTTTCTCTCGCCGGCTATGTCGAATGCCTGACGGATGAATTCGGGCGAACAGGTGAAGGTGGTGTGGATGCACATCAGGCCGGATACCAGGCCGCCTTCCCGGTTGCAGGCCGCGATGAAATCAGCGTTTTCTATCAGCCCCATCTGCCCATTTTCTTTGCTGATGCGCTCCGTGGCTTCGAATGACAGGATGCCCCTCATGCCGCTTTGCAAAACGCGCTCTTTCTGGGCGGACAGGCAGCCCGGCAGCGCAAACGGAGCTTCGGTGCAATCGTAGAAAGCCGTGACTCCGCTGGAGAGCATATCAGCGCAGCGCAGGTCGGTGGCGGCGCAGATCATCTCATGATCCAATTGGTTTTCGACCAGCGGCCACCAAAAGTCTTCCAGGAAGGGCCAAAAACCGGAGGGGGCATTTTCCAGCGGAATGCCGTGCGCCAAGACCCCGTAGATATGGGTGTGGGCGTTCACGAACCCGGGCGACAACACTTTGCCCGGCGCTTCTATGATTTGGTCGTCTTGATATTTTCGGCGCAGATGCTCGTTGCTGTCTACTTCTGTGATCGAGTCCCCCGAGACGCGTACCCCCCAATTATGTTTTGGCGGCTGAAGCGCGCTGCTGATCAACCACTCTGGAAGGATTATTGTAGCATTCATAACGATGTCCATTTTCCAATACATACTCGTGGTAAGAGTTCAGGCTTGGTGAAATGGGACGCGGACACTTGCGCCTGCTTGCAAGTGTCCGCGTTCTATTGAAGCAACTTTCAGTAGCCGTCTGAACGATTACTACTCGTGAGATTCCGAAGTCGACATTTTCTTCATACTCATACCGCTATAAGTTCATTGATTTTCGTGGTCAGTTCTTGTCGGCTTTGCTCACGGAAGGTTTCGATAAATGTGTGTGCTTTCCTTTGGTAGATTTTAGCTGATAAATCAATGAGTGTTTTCTTGCCAGGCTTGTATTCGAAGATCATGACCAGCGGAGCCTCTTCAACATAACCCAAGGTCATACCTAACAGAATATTGGTGGCTATTTTGAGATTGGCTTGGGTCAGGTTAGTATCATTGTATCCACCGTGAAATAGATGTGCTCCGTTTGGTATCTGCGCCGCTAGCACCGATTGCTTTATATCGCTGCTCAAAAATTCCGCCAGTCGATTTAAGTTCTTATCTGTGATACTTGTTTGATTATTCGTTTTCATAATACTCATCCTTATATGCTTTTCGATAAGATTGCCAATTCCGCTTTATGTCTTCGATAGCCTGTGTTAAAACAAGTTTCTTGTCATTTGCTGGCTTGGCGGTTTTCTTCTGCTTTCCTGTAGGGGACATTATATCTCGATGAAAGAAACCATGTGCTTCGTCAAATCGTACAACTGCGTGCCACTTGTCGTCAACGTAAGCTTCATACTGGATGACGAAGATGGATATGACCTGACCACGTTCCGTAATGAAATGAATACGCAGGCGGTCAAGTCCGGTTTCGAAATCTTGTATCCAGAATTTTTCGGCCATGGGTTACTGTGCAGGATAATGATTGATGTACATCAAACGGTGAGTTTCATCGTTCAGTAAAAACCATTGTAAGCGGGGTTTCCACACCTGCCATCCCGAAGGATACACCTGCACTGCGTGCGGCGCAAGTGTTGGGACGATGCCCTGTGCCAGGATGGTATGGCGGGCGGTGCCATGGTACCCTGTACGGGCGAGATATGGAAATCTCGGCTACATGCACCCTCACTTTTGGGAGAGGATACGAATATTAGTCTTTCCACCGTTGTGAAAACTACGGATAGGATAAATCTGCGACAAAACGATAATCTTTTTGGTTTTTCGACACAATTGCCAAATTGAGAGAAATGGCCGTCGCAGCAATAAGAGCGTCAGCAATCAACAGTCAGCAATCAACAGCCCATGACTCAATCTGTATTTCTGCAACAATTCGACCGCTATACTTGAGATGTGTTCGTTATCTACGATTATCAAGTCCCTCACGCAAGTTTACCCCATTCTGTTGATCTACTATTACGAACCCAAGCACCGCTATCTCGCATATCTTCGCGATTGCTCCAAATTCCAATAAATGTTTCATCCGCTAGTCTGACTTTAGGTTTTGCTCTTCTGTTTGGAACTGGCCGATAGCGCGTTTGCAGGAAAGCAACAAAACCAATTACCTGCTGTTGTGCTTCTGGGGGAAGAGTATCGAACCTGCCTAAAACATTATTCTGCACCATATTTATCACCTGGTTGTGAATAGTGAATTGTACCTGCTCCAATTATACACGACAGATTTGTAATCAGTATTTATATCGTAACTTTTTGGCAAATCGCACCGCGTATCGCGCAGCGCAGCGGAGCAGCCCGTGCGTAGCTCCGCGCCTGCTCTCGCCAGGGGGTAGCGTTCTCTTGCGGAGTGCCCGCATGGTGAAGGGTGAGGAGATAGATTCGGAAGTGGGGGCGAGGCCCGCGATGTCCCCGCCTACCATAACTTGTGCGACCTGCACCATTTCAGATATGCTATTGCTGATATAATAACAGCAGGCAAAAAAACATTGAGGTAATTAGATGAAAAACTCTGGTAGACGCTGGACGGTTCATGACCGTAATGGAAATCCAATCTATCTTGCTCAAGAACGATGGAAACATATCGTTGAGGAGAATAATCACCCAGAAATGTTGGCCTATGAGAATTTTCTACAACTTACTCTCAAAAAAGGCCGTAGACGACAAGAGCCACTAAACCCAAGAAAGTATCGTTATATTTATCCATTCGCTGATTTACCAGACGATGTGAACCACATTGTCGTAATTGTTTTGTTCGGTTATGATATTGACAAAGAAGGGCGAACTATACCCAACAACTATGTTGCTACTGCCTTTTTCAAACATATCCGGTTAAAGGGATAAGAAATGTACAAAGAGCCAATGTATTCTTACGATAAAGATGTAGACATTTTATACATCTCATTTTCGCCTGGGGAAAAAGCAACTACTGCCGTTGAACTAAACGATAACATATTATTGCGATTCAACAAAGCAGAAAAACGTGCTATTGGTCTTACGCTGATGGATTTTTCGATCCTTACACAACTAACGAATTTAGGCCCGCGCAGTTTTCCGTTGACTGGTTTGAATGACTTGGAACCGGAATGGCAAAAAACCGTGCTTGAGATAATAAAAAATTCGCCAGTGAACCAAATATTAAAAGTATCAGCTTATACGCCATCTCTAACAGAAACCATGCCTATCACATTAGTAGAGAAACCACCAATTCCAGTAGCAGCATAGTACAACTTTGCTTTTTAATTTCAATCGCCTCTCACAGATATGAGGGGCGATTTGTATAAGAGTTGTTCCCTAATAACGATGACGTTGTTTTGTACACAGATTGCACGGATACTTGCACCTGCGGTGACACACTTGCGCCGTAACGCAGTGCAGGTGAGTGCAGGTGTACCACGGATTTTTCCCTTTATTATTTCGCCTTACGCCGTACCGGCACGGTGTCCGTGGAATCCGTGTGAATCCGTGTGAATCCGTGTACAAAATTCTTTGCCGACTTATTCAGGAATAAGTCAAGTATTTATATTGTAACTTTTCGGCAAATCGCACCGCGGCATCGCGTAGCAACCCGTGCGTAGCTCCGCGCCTGCTCTCGCCAAGGAGTAGCGTTCTCTTTGGGGATACCCGTGGAGCGCCCGCATGGTGAAGGGCGAGGAGGTCAGGTTCGGGAGTGTCGGCGGGGTGGGCGACTGTCCCGCCGACCATAACTTGTGCGGCTTTTTGTAAGTGTGTCAGTCATGGGTATCACCAACGCGGATAAAATAGAAATCAGGGTCTAAATCCGCTCCGATGATACTTGCCACAAGTACAAATGGTGGCTCTCGATTCCAAAGATCGAATACATCTTCAAGCCCTCCACAAGGAACATATTCTCCAGGACATGGGGGCGGCCCACTTAGTTGCGGGTCAGGAAAATAAGAAGGTGACAAAGACTCGAAATTCACTTTCACAACCCAGTACCCTTGAACATCTTGGTCAATTCGCCAGCTTCCATTCCCAGAATAATAAATATTGTCTCTTCGGTTTATGAATTTGTCCGGCATGTTAATCATGCTAAATTCACCGTTTTCCTGGAATTCAATTTTGTGGGTACTTGGCGGATATCCAAATTCTTCAATGAGATCCAAAGTGTCTGGTCTTGGGAACCATTCTCCAACAATATCGGCCTCGCTTGGTCTACGTTTGGGAGAATAGTAACCTGGAAAGGCTGGAGCATATCGAGTATAAAAAAATATTCCTCCAACAATTATAGCAACGATAAATGCTAATGTAGGCGCAATCCAAGAATACTTTTTACCATATTTTTTCGAAATGAGTACTTTCGTACCGAAGAACAGAGAAAGAAAAATGATACCACCTATTACAAACGAACTTATGCACAGAAACCCACCCAAACAAAGATAATTTAGTCCATCCATAAGACTACATCTACTTACTACTCTCCAAAATTATTGCCATAACTGAAATATTGTTATATAGCCGCACAACCACATGATAGTTCTCATGCGCACTAACACTACAAAAACGAGTATTACCGCCCCCGCATCGATCAACACCCTTCCACCTGCTCGACTAGTCACGCCTTCTCGCTCGACGAGTCACGTCTTCTCGCTCGACGACTCACGTCTTCTTGCTCAACAAGTCACGTTCTCTTGCTCAACAAGTCACGTCTTCTTGATCGAGTAGACCTGACTTGTCGAAAGCGGCAAAAAAAGTTGGTGAGTTCACGTTGGAGAAATTATACTACACCAGAGATGGGCAATCAGCCAGCGCGGTTTTGGCATTTGGCAGGCCGCACTTCAAATACTTCCCCTTCCCTTCGATGTCCATTGCCTTCCCGCCGTCGATGAGCACTTCGCCGCGCAGCAAGGTTTTCACTGGATAGCCCTGAAGCTGGAAGCCTTCGTAGGGGGTGTAATCGACGTTTTCGTGAAGCATGGTTTGTGACAGCGTCTTTTTCATCTCTGGATCGAATAGCACGATGTCCGCGTCCGCGCCGGGGAGGAGTGCGCCTTTGTGGGGATACAGCCCAAATATGATGGCGGGGTTGGTGCAGCACAGGGACACCCATTGGTTCAGGCTGATCAGCCCTTTGCGGACGCCGTAAGAGTAGACCAGCGCCAACCTGGATTCGATCCCGGGCAGGCCCCCGGGAATCTCCGTGAACCGTTCGCGCCCCATGTCTTTCTGCCCGACAAAGTTGAATGGGCAGTGATCCGTGCCGATGGTGCGGATGCTTCCGGCGCTCAAGGCTGCCCACAGCGCCGCACAGTCCTCCGCTTTCCGCAGCGGAGGCTGGCAGACGAATTTGGCAGCTTCGAACCCGGGTCGCTGATATTCGGCCTCCGTCAGCAGCAGATATTGGATGCAGGTCTCGCCGAGGACCTCCCCCCCCCGCAATTGCGCAGCTGCCACCGCTGCGGCCCCTTTGGCGGATGAAATGTGGACGATGTAAACCGGCGCGCCGACAGCCTCCGCCAGTGAGATGATGCGCGCCACCGCCTCCCCCTCCGCAATGTCCGGGCGGCTGAGGGGGTGAAATTGTGGGGCCAGTTTTCCGCTGTCGAGCAATTCCTGCGTGAAGTGTTTGACAATCGAGTCATTCTCGGCGTGGACGATGAGGAGCCCTTTGTGCGTGGATACGGCTTGCAGCGCCTTCAGAAATTCACCGTCAGTCAAGCGCAGGCTCTCGTAGGTTGTGTAGGCTTTGAATGAAGTGACCCCGGCCTCGATCACTGCGGGAATCTCATCGAGGGTGCTGCTGTCGGTGTTCGACAAGGTTATATGGAATGCGAAATCTATGGCAGCCCGGTTTTCGGCCAGGGACTTTCTCGCGTCCAATGCGTCCACCAGAGATTGCCCAGGGGCGGCTTCGACAAAATCGATCACCGTGGTCGTGCCGCCATGCGCGGCAGCCCTGGTCCCGGTGAACCAGTCATCGTTGGATTGGGTCTTGCCGATGGGCATTTCGAGGTGGGTGTGGGGGTCAACCGCGCCGGGAAGCACGTACAGTCCCCGGGCATCGATCGTCTCCCGTCCGTGTAGTTTCTGGCCGATGGCGGCTATCTTTCCGCCATCAATCCCCAAATCAGCCCGGAAGGAGTCGGATGAAGTGACTAATAAACCAGCGTGGATAACAAGATCGAAGGGCATGGGCGTCTCCTTGGATGGCTGTTAACAAGGTGCGACGCACTTCGGAAGTGCGTCGCACCTTAGGCGAGTTTACCTTTGGTATTCATGCTGAGATTATACCGCGATGAGACGGCAGTTGATCTGCCGTCTCATGGGATTATTCAGTCTCGTGATTGGAATGCCAGTTTTCAGGCAGCCTTACTTTGTAACCAGCGGCAGATAAATCTTGTTCTCACCAGCCTCAACAATACTGATCGTCATGGTCTGGTAAGCACTGGGCGCTACATAGTTACTGACTCGCACGGTGAAGGTGTAAATCCCTGCTGTGGTAGCCGTGCCAGAGATGACGCCGCTTTCGCTGAGAGTCAGGCCAGGGGGCAGTCCGTTGGTTGTCGTCAGGATTTGTGTAGGAGTTGATTCCGTGCCAACGGTTCCAGAAGGCACGATACCAAAAGTTGGTGAGGGGATACCGGTTGCAGCTAAGGGTGAATTCACAGCATCACCGAGATTAACGGTTAAATCCGGCGGCTCGTTGGTAAATGACGGCATCGTAGCCCCGTTCAAACGGGTCAGATAATTGGCGGGCTGGTTATCAAATTGGGTAAAGTTGCCAACCATGACCACTTTGTTGTCATCTGGCTGGACGACTCCGGCGAGAACGCCATTGTTTGCCCCGGCTCCAATGTCAAAGTTGTCGTCCACGGAGCCATCGGCGTTGAGCCGCACAAACCGATAGTGCGGCTCCCCGTTGAACTCGGTGAAAGAGCCACCTACATACAATTTGTCGGCGTGGGTGGACAGGAAAGAGACGCGGCTGTTTGGCCCTGTGCCAACGTCAAAGGTAGTGTCCAGCGATCCATCGCTATTATGCCGGGTGATGCGGTTGGCCGGAGTACCGTTGAACGAACTGAAATCACCGCCTACGTACAACTTTCCATCGGGTGCGTTGGCAAATGCCCATACGTTGCTATTGAAGCCAGTACCTGTAAAAAAGGATGCATCTCGGGTACCGTTGGGCGTGATGCTCACGATGCGCCCTGCTGAGAGGCTGTTGTAGGAAGTAAATCTACCGCCCACGAATACATTTCCGTTGGGGGCCTGTTCCAGAGTGTACACAGCATCGTTGAAGCCGGTGCCTGAATTAAAGCTAGGATCATAATAACCACTGGCACCAAGAAGGCCGATAAAATTGGCTGAATGGCCGTTTAGTGATGTGAACCATCCAGCCAGGAGAGTCTTACCATCAGGTTGGGGAAGGACATCGTAAACCGCGAAATTGGCCCCAGCGCTGCCAAAACCCCAGTTCGTGTCCAAATGACCATCGGTGTTATATCTGGCATAGCCGTGGTAGGCCTCAGTACCGACATTCTCGAACATGCCGACAGCAATGACCTGTCCATTCGGCTGGACTGCCAGGGCTTCGACATCATCGTCAGGCCCAAGACCAGGATTGAATGTGGTATCTACTGTACCATCGGCATTGAGTCTGGCAATCTTTGGACAAGAAACACCCTGCACTGAGGTAAATCGCCCACCGATATAGAGCTTGCCATCAGGCGCGGATGCGATATCATAGATAGAATTGTTGGCGCCGGTGCTGGTGTCAAAACCGGTATCTGGTGAACCATCCTGGTTCAGACGGCCAAAGTGATCTGTGGTCCAGCCGCCCAGTTGGGTGAAGTCTCCCGCGACGGCGATCTGGCCGTTTCCCTGAACTAAAACATCATTGACCGTCCCATTCGCCCCGCCAAAAGCACTGAAAATATCATCCAGGACACCATTGGTATCCAATTTGGCAATCCGGGTGGCGGTTTGGCCGTTATATACGGTGAAATCCCCGCCGACGAAAATCTCTCCTTTTTCGTTGACGGAAACAGTCCTGATCGAGCCGTTTGCGCCGTTACCGGGGTTCCAGAGTAAGTCTAGCAGGCCGTTGGCATCTAGTTTGACAACCCCATTTTGCGGGGTGCCGTTGTATTCTGTGAAATCACCTGCAGCGATGATTTTGTTATCAGGGGTAATCGCGAGGTCATTAATTAGCCCGTTGGCCCCAGTTCCGGTTGTAAAACTTGTATCCACCGTGAGGTCTGAGTTAAGCCGCGTAAGTTGGCTAACGGGTGAAGTGGGATTTTCAACGATGAGCAACCTGCCATCTGGTTG
>JBDRGC010000189.1:0-44972 GCA_043818215.1 Chloroflexota bacterium
TGCTTCCTTGCTTCCTTGCTTCTTGCTTCCTTGCTTCCTTGCTTCTTGCTTCCTTGCTTCCTTGCTTCTTGCTTCCTTGCTTCCTTGCTTCTTGCTTCCTTGCTTCCTTGTGGGTGGAGATTACCGCCGAACCAGCGGCAGGTAGATTTTATAGCCGCCGCCAGATGCACTGATGGTGATGGTATGGGAGTCGCTGGCTGTTCCTGTCCCGCTGCAATTTGCGGCGGTGATGTTGATGGTTTTCGTGCCTTCCGTTGCCCAGGAATAGCCGGCGCTGGCGGTACCCTGACCGCTTGTGGGCGTTGGCGACCAGGTGTAGGTGATGGGTGTAGTGGCGTTGGCCGGCTGCGGGCTGGCGGTGAAGGTCAAGTCCTGACCGGTCTGCCCTGACGTTGGCCCGCTTAGACTCACGCCGGTCAGGGGCGCTGGGCAAGTCGGGGGCGGCTGGGGCGTCTGCCGGCTCCAGTCCGGGTCGCTGCTTTTGCCGTCGCTGGTCAGTTGCCACAGCTCTACCGGGTTGTTGCGATCCACAATCCATAGATCGTGCTGATTGCTCGCGCCGGTCTGTAATTGGAAGACAACGTACCTGCCATCCGGCGACACGCTGGGATTGAAGATGTATTCATTGTAAAAATCGGCGATAGGCGTGCTCACACCGCTTGCCAGATGATAGTGATACAGTTTGTGGTCGAGCGTGTAGACAAAGCCCGTGCCATCCGGCAGCCAGGCCAGGCCCACCCACAACGCGCCGCCATCGTCCACCAGGCGGGCGCCCGTGCCGCCGCCGGCCGTCGTCAGATAGATGCCCCGCGTGCCGACATCGAGTGAAAAGTAGTGATAGAGCACCTGGTCGTTCACCGGCGACCAGGCCGGCAGGTTAGCCATGAGCGGCGCGCTGAACAAATCGCTGCCGATAGCTTGCCCGGTCGCTTGAAACTTGCGGGGCGTGATGACGTCTACGGCGATTTCCGCGCCATCCCGTTTCCACGTAATGGCCTCGCTTTCAAACTTGCTGCACGTGGCCGGGTTAAAACTGAGCGTGCCAACGTCTATCGTCTGGTTGGCGACCATGGGCACAACCGCCGCGGCATACACTTTGCAGTTGGCGTGGCCCGAATCCGCCCAGGTAAAGACCACGTATTGGAGACCGTCTAATACAGCCACGTCTGGGACGGTAAAGCTGACCTCATCGTATTTGCTGTGCGCAGATATAGAGACAGCTTCTTGTGCGCCCTGGATATAGAGCAGGAGAGTGGTGAGGGACCCATAATCGTTTCTGACCTTGCCGGTGACGCTGCCCGTAGCATAGCTCCCGGCCAATAGTTCGGCGCGGGAGGGCGGGTTGGTGATCCGGCGCAGCCCGCTGCCATCCGACTTGATGCCATAAACATCGGACTGAAAGGCAGAATAGAGCGTTTCGTGATCGCTAGCAAAGGCCAGCTCGGAGGCATCTGGCTTCCAGGCCACGTCGCTGATTTTGTTGGTGATGCCTGTTTCGGGATGCGTCCACAGCGTTTGCGGGCTGCTGCCATCCGGGTTGATACGCTTGACTGTCCTGGCGTAACCGCTGCTATCCAACCCAATGTAAGCAATGCTGCCGCTCCAGGTCGGGGCGGTCTTCGTTCCGCTTACGTTGAAGGCCACATTGTCTACGTTGACGTAAAGGTTCTGGGCGTACAAATCAATCAACACATAGACGCGCTGACCGGCAGCGTGCGCGGCATTCAGCGCCGCCAGTTGACCTGCGTCCAGCGCCAGCGCGCCCGTCGCCTGCCAGGTTGAGCCTGGATAGTTCTCCGGCGTTATATGCACCAATGTGGCGATAGTCCCGGTATCTGTGATCACCCTGGCAGTGAAATATCCCAGCGCGGCTCCGGATTGCGGCAGGAAGAGATAATCGAAAGAGAGTGCGGCGGCTGTGGTTTGGGTGGGCAGATAGAGTTCCTGCCAAATGTAACCATAGTCATTAGCATATTCCGGCCAGATTTGCATTCCGTAACCCACGCCATTTTTGCCAAAACCGTCACTCACGGAGGTGCCGATGGGGTTGGTGACCCAACCGGCCTTATCGTAATCGAAGCCCCCGTTACGAATCAAGTTCTGATCGGTCACGGGTGGGCTGCTCGTCGTCCAACCCACGTCCTCGAGGATGCCCATCGCCACAGTCCCAGGGTTGTGGTTTGCTTCACCCGGATCCAGAGAGAAGGTCATCAGGGCGTTCGGGGTGCTGTTGAATATCTCGTCCAGATGGGAGTAGCTCGAGCCGGAGCTCCAGGTAGGCGGGGCGTAGAGTTTGACCCGTCCCCCGCCATTGGCGACGTTGGCATGGCTGCCATCGAACCAGATATTGCCGCCAGTGAGGGCAGTGGCGAGAGCGCTCGAGGGATTGGGGTAAACTGTGGTATTGAGCAAGGCGTTGCCGCTGCCATCCTCGGCGAAACGGTCATAACTGACCGGATAGGGCGTGCCCAATCCCCAACCTCCCTGCCCGGCGTCAACCCGCATCGAGCCGCTAAAACCCAAGCCGTGGGCGATCTCGTGCAGCACAACACTGACAAAGTCAGCCTGGCTCCCCGACGGGTTTCCATCGGTACCATAGTACCATGCGCTGATATCGTCTAAGTCCTTGTTGTAGGCCAGATGCATGTCTGGGCGGGCCGGGTCATGGTCGCTGCCATACAGAGCGTTCGCCAGCGCCGAAGAGTACCAGGTATTTGCTACCGGCGCGCCGACGAAACCGCCATAGTAATTATCGCTTCCGCCATAGCCGAGTACGCCTTCCGCCAGGTCAGCCCAGCACGCGTGGATGGTGATAGTGACTGAGGATTCAATCAACGTCTCCCATATTCCCGCCGCGTAGCTAAAGGCCGCCTGGGCTTCCGCGGGCCAGGTCAGGCAGGCAGTGCCGAAAAAGTCCGTTGAGCCGGCTGGCAGGTAGTTGATAGTGATGTTGGCCGTCTGGACGCGCTGCGTTGAGAGCGCGTGAGCCGGCGGCGGCGTGCGGTGAAAGTTGACCGTTTCGCCCAAGCGCAGGATCACCGGCGGGCCGCTTGGGGCGGTTTTCACGGCGCCCGCTTCGGTAAGGCCAGGCCGCACCGGGGTCAGATTTACCCGAGGGCTGAGGGCCGTGTACCCGCTGCCGCAGTCCACCTCGATCTTCAGGAAGCGGCCCTCGCTGGTAAAAGCCGTGGCGCCAAAGTCCAGCGCCACGGAAAAGTATCCGTTGTCCAGCGTTACGCCGGATTTGGTCTGGGGCGTGCCCACATGGTCGGCGCCGCTAGCGGACTGGTACAGGGTGAAGAGCAGGTCACAGGGACCGGGGGTAGGGGCGCCATTGGTATCCGTCAAGCGTCCCTGGTAGGTGAAGGCGGCGCCCAGGGGCGTGCCCTGGGTGCTATCGTCGCCTTGTGGTCCTGGCTCCTGGGCCTGGGTCGTCAAGAGGCCGCCGCCCAGTGCCAGCAGCAGGATCAGGGTTAGTAGGACAGTGAGGCCGCGTGTCAGGTTGATGCGGCTGACCGAAGTGCGTTTTTCTTGTGCGTTCATTTTTATTGCTCCTTTTCGAATTAGGAGGAAGCGTGTTCCTGGAAGGAACACGCTTCCTTGTTAGTGGAGATCACCGCTGAACCAGCGGCAGGTAGATTTTAGCAACGGATGCTATGCCTCCCCCCCCAGGCCAGAAGCCGCTTGTCAGGGTGAAGCCGTCCCCGCTGAGGGCCGGCCCTGGTTCGGGCTGGCCAGCGGTTCCCGTGAGGGTATAGCCGCCCCCTGCGACCGTCCCGACGCCGACGTCCACCGTCCACCAGGTCAGGTCGTAGCCGCCGCCGGTCTGGGCTACGACTGCGCCGGTGATAAGCAGCAAGGCGGCCAGGATGAGCAGAAACGTGATGCGTTTCATCGGTATCTTCATCAATGCACCTCCTACTGCAGTGTGACCAGCATCTGGATGACGCCGGTACCGCTATCCAATCCCTCCAGCGCCTTGCCGATGACGGTACCGATGGATGGGTTAGGGCCGGCCTTCATCGCGTGGCCGGGGATGGAAGAGGCAACGAGCAGATCGCCGGGGACGATAGAACCATTCTCCGCGCTGGCTTTGACCGGCACAATGCCGATGATGGCGAGCGGAATTTTGCCTGTTGGGTCAATGTCATCGCCGCTGCCGCCGACAAAGCCCGGCTGGGTGGAATAGACGCCGACTACGGTTGTAGCATAAGCGGCGCTACTGCGAGCCAACTTGCCATCCAGCCCGACAACCAGAACGTCACCCGCTTCGAGGCCCTCTGCGGCGGGCAGCATTTCAGCTAAATCTGCGCCTCCAGAATTAAAGTTTCCGTCCGCGTAAACTTCACCCTGGTAGGTGACGCGAAAACGCCGGTCGGTCGAGTTGCCAGTCGCATCCAGCTCGTGCCCCTGGATAATATCGCCATAGTACGAGCCGGCCCACATGCCCACCGAAGTTCCACTCGCAGTGGTGTTCATGTCCATGAAAAAGCCGCCGACGCCGCTGACACTACTGGTATAGCCCTGCACGCCGCGGAAGCCACGACCATACACGCCATAGCCGCTGCTGGAGTTGAAATTCTGGCCGTAGACGCCGTGAGCGCCGGCCCCGCTCGTTATCCCATGTACACCGCTGGTAGAACCCTCGCCGTATACGCCGGCCGTGGAACCATTGCCATATACGCCGATCGTGGGTCCCTGGCCATACACACCGTAGCCGCTGCTTGCGTCTGTTTGCCCATAAATGCCGTGAGCGACGCCGCTACTGCTGATGTTGTGGACATATAAGCCGCTGCCGCTGGCGCCGATACCGCTGACGGTGGCGGTTACAACGGTTGTCCCATACACGTGCAGCGCTGGGCCGCCCGCCGTGTAGTTCAAGTTCTTGATCTGCACCGTTGGAACATCTGCGGTTACGTTCTCGAACCCGCCACCGTAGCCGTAGAAGCCACCGTAGCCATACACACCGTAGCCGGCGCCACTCGACGTCCAATCGACAACGCCCTCGACGCCGTGGCCGTTCACCGTGTCGCCGCGCACACCTACACCGCTGGCGTGATGGCTCTCGCCAAAGACGCCGGCGCCCGAGGTGCTGTTGTTGATGCCATAGACCCCGTAATCCGAGTCGCTGGTGCCGTAGACCCCGTACCCGCTGGAAGAATCACCCCAAACGCCGGCGGCGACGGACAACGTGCGGCCCGAGGGAGCCCCACCCAAGCCGTACAGAGCCGAGTGACTGGCGCTGACGCCGGTGACACCGGCACCAACAGGGCTGCTGCCCAATATCGCTGTGCTGCTGGACTGCGCGCCGTTGTTATACACGCTCAAGATGTTTCCAGACGAGGTTCCATTGATAACCGCCCCGGGCATCAGACTGAGGGCGTAGGGCGCGGCGTTGAGCGCCACCCGCCCGCTCATGAGAACGTAGTCGCTGTCACCGCTGCATTTGACCTTAATTTGCAGGTAGCGGGCGTCGCCCTGGAAGGCGTCACCGCCAAACTCACCGCTGTTGTTCAGTGAAGCGCTGAAGTAACCGTTGGATACATTCACCCCGGTAATTCCCTGTTCGCTGCCTTTCTGGGCGCCTCCGTTGCTGGCATCCCACAGGCTGAACTTGAAATCACAGGTCCCATCCACCGGGCCGCTGCCATATTCCAGGTAGCCCTGGTAGGTAAAAGCCGTCCCCAGATTGGCCTGTGGACTTTCGACGTTTTGGAGTGCCTGAGCCTGGGCTTGGCGCGTCATCATCAAGCCGCCGCCCAGTGCCAGCAGCAGGATCAGGGTTAGTAGGACAGTAAAGCCGCGTGTCAGGTTGATGCGGCTGACCGAAGTGCGTTTTTCTTGTGCGTTCATTTTTGTTGCTCCTTTTCGAATAAGTAGGAAGCGTGTTCCTTGAAGGAACACGCTTCCTTGTGGGTGGGTATCACCGCCGAACCAGCGGCAGGTAGATTTTATAGACTCCGGTGGTGAACTCCCAGACTGGCCCTGACGTAACGCCGTCCCACGGGTCGGTGGCGTCCACTTTCCAGGTATATGTGATGCCAGACGTCAATACGACTCCGGGCGCAAACGACGTAGCTGTGCCGCTGTACCACAGGGTGCTGGTGACCCAGGTTGCCGCCTGACCGTAGATGTTGTAAATGACCGTGTCGCCATCGGGGTCGCCGCCAGTCCAACTCAGGGTGAGCGGGAGATTTACGCCCGTGGCCTGGTGCTCCGGCGAGGGGTTGGACGGCGTGTAGGGATCCCAGTTCTGATGGGTGGTGACGTACACCTGGCCACCGGACGTCTCGCTGCCAGACGCCTCGCTGATGTGGGTTCCACTGCCGGGCGCTACGGCGATGGCCCCCGGCGCGCCTGCCTCCAAACCCCACTCGGTCAGGTACTGGCCGGTGGCGCTGTACTGGACCACGCGGTGGGAGTTGTTGACGGTGACGTACACCTCGCCGCCCGGCCCTACGGCGATGCCGTTGGTCCTGAGTACGCTGGTGATGCTCCAATCGGTTTGGTACTCGCCGGTGGCACTGTACTGCACCACGCGGTGTTCGTTGTTGATGGTGGTGGTGGTGACATATACCTCGCCGCCCGGCCCTACGGCGATGCCGTTGGTCTCGATCACGCCGGGGACTTCCCACTCCCTCAGGTATTCGCCGGTGGCGCTGTACTGCACCACGCGGTGGCTGTTGTTGATGGTGACGTACACCTCACTGCCCGGCCCTACGGCGATGGCCCCCGGCTGGCCGGCCAGGACGTCCCACCCGGTCAGGTACGCGCCAGTGGCGCTGTATTGCACCACGCGATAATTCTGATTGATGTTGACGTACACTTCGCCGCCCGGCCCCACGGCGATGCCGCCTGGCTCGCCGGCCTCGATGGGCCACCCGGTCAGTTGCTCGCCGCTGGCGCTGTATTGCACCACGCGATAGTTCTGGTTGATGTTGACGTACACCTCGCCGCCTGGCCCTACGGCAATGGCCCCCGGCTCGCCGGCCGCGACGTCCCAGCCAGTCACATACTGCCCGCTCGAAGGCGGCGGGCTGTATACCACCACGCGGCGGCTATTTTTGATGGTCATAACTTCCCCGCCATACGACCCTACGGCGATAGCCCCCGGCTGGCCGGCCGCGACGGTGTACCCGAACCCGGCGATATACTCTCCGCTGGCGGTGTACAACGCCACCTGCTGGCTGTTCTTGAAAGTCACAGCCACCTCGCCGAGCGGCTCCACGGCAAGGCCCGCCGGCTGGCCGATCGCGTCCACGCTCCACTCGGTCAGGTACTCGCCGGCGGCGCTGTACTTGACCACGCTATAGTTCTGGTCGATGGTGACGTACACCTCGCCACCCGGCCCCACGGCGATGGCCCCCGATTCTCCGGGCAAGGCCCACTCCCTCAGATACTCGCCGGTGGCGCTGTACTGCACCACGCGGTAGTTCTGATTAATGTTGACGTACACCTCGCCGCCCGGCCCTACGGCGATGGCCCCCGGCTCACCAGGCAAAGCCCACTCGGTCAGGTACTCGCCGGTGGCGCTGTACTGCACCACGCGGTGGGAGTTGTTGATGGTGACGTACACCTCGCCGCCCGGCCCTACAGCGATGCCGCCCGGCTGACCAGGCAAGGCCCACTCGCTCAAGTATGTGCCAGCCCCACTGTAGCGGACGATGAGGCAGTCGCCTGCGGCGCTGGCGCGCGCCGGTTTCAGCGCGGTGCTCCCGGACTCGACGGCTTTGACCGTCTCCCCGGTCGCCGGGGTCAGCAGCAGGATCAGGGTTATCAATCCATTGAATAAAACTTTGCTTTTCATGTCAATTTCTCCTTTCGAATATCGAAATAGGGATCAGTTGATCAGGGATCGGTGGATCAGGAATCAGGTACGAGTTCGCCTGCTCCTGACTCCTGATCCCCCAACTCATCGTTTGTGTACAGAAATTTCACTGGCAACCTGTCATTTGCTCCATTTACCAATTTACCAATCTCCCAATTTTCCAATTTACCAATCCACCAATTTACCAATCCACCAATTTACCAATCTACCAATTTACTCGTTTACCCATTTGCACCTCCTCTCACGCTTCGCTAAGTACACATTAGCGACCCATTCACTTCGATTATTTCAAACCAGATGATTTATATTCCGGGTCGGATACAACTAATTGCTCTTGGATGAATGCCAGCAAAACTTCCGGATCGCGCAGAGGGAAGGTCATCCCGCTGCGGACGTGGGTGATCTGCCCCCGCAAGGTCTGGTCGCGCCAGTAGCGTAGGATGTAGACTTCCCGTTCTGATTTTTGGAGATATTCATTGGAACGCTTTTGCTGGATAATTTGCATTTTGTTATCTTTGAACTTGAATATGCCATATACAGAAACCCTGACTGCACAGAGAATTCCACTACAGAGACACAGAGAGCGCTGAGTTTTGCTCGATGCCAATATTTTTCTCTGTGTGCTCCACGTCTCCGCGGTTTTGTTGTTACCGCAATACCAAAGGCAGGTACACTTGATAAGAAATTGCTTCAACCTGAATGCTGATCGGGTAGGTTTCGTTCGGATCGGTGCCTTCGGCTGGATAAATCTCGAGGGTGTAGCTGATCTGATCCGCTGCCAGTGATGATGTGCCCTGGTTGGTGTTGATTCCAAATGGCGCCGTGCCTCCTGAAACGCCGTGCGGTGCAGGGAAGAAGACCATATCCAGGTCGCCGGAAGTCACTCCACTGGTTGTTACCGGCAGTCCCATGCTGTCTACGATCCGGGCGCGGAAGCCGGTGGGCAGGTTGAGATGGATTTCTTGGTGATACCCCTCCGGGAGATAGGGGCTGCTGCACTGACTGCAAACCGGCAGAACGATCCGCCAGGGGTTGAGCGCGTCGGGGAAGAGTACGGTTCCGCCGCCGGTGGTGCCGTCTTCCAGGCCGGTTCGTTCAGTAGGATCACACGCATAACCGATGTCGTTTTCGTCGCCATCGTACTGGTTGGTGTTTGGTGTTTTGGGGCAGTTATCCGTACTGTCTGGCACGCCGTCCCCGTCATCGTCCGGATCACAGGCATCTCCGCGGCGATCTCCATCGGTGTCGTCGTTATCGGCACTGGCCGTGAAGATGCATAGATCGCATGCGTCCCCGTAAGCATCCTTATCTTCGTTGTCCTGGCAGTGATTAAGCTTATCAGGGCAGTTGTCGATGGCGTTGGCAATCCCATCACCATCCCGATCTGGATCACAAACGTCCCCAATATTGTCGTAATCTATGTCATCCTGTTTTGGGTTGTGAATGCTGATGCAGTTGTCCCAATAGTCCTTGCGCCCATCCCCATCCTGATCATCACAGTGGTCACCGATGCCATTTGTATTCGAGTCTTCCTGGTTGGGATTATCTTTCAACGGACAGTTATCGACATCATTCAGCTTTCCGTCCCCATCGATATCCGGGTCACAGGCATCTCCCACTTTATCCCAGTCTAGATCTCGCTGTGCTGCGTTGGCAAGCTGGGGACAATTATCCAGCGTATCGGGCATCCCATCGCCATCGGCGTCCAAAGGGTTGTTCTCCTCGACACCGTCACAATTCGCGTCACCGTTGCCCAACTCGACCGCCGTGTAGGCATTGCGCACCTGGCAGACATCGTTGGCCGTGAAGTTATACTGCCCGCTGATGGCGAAATAATACGCGCCCCAGACCGCCGCGTTTCGGGCGTCGATGAATTGGGTATTTTCCGTCAGGTATCGGGTTTGCATCCAGTAGAATAACTGCTCGACTTTGGCCTGACCAATTCCGGTGACTGTCCAGCCGTTGAAAGTGTCTCCTTGAACTAGAAGGTAGGCGACCTTATTATGGATGCCGTTGTTGGTATGCACACCGCCATAATCATTGCGCGTAACGACATAGCTACTCATCTTATCCGGGTCGTTATAAGCCGGCGGGTTGCTCATATCCCTGCAGGCGCCATACGGTGTATCCTCGCCGATCAGCCAATCACCGTTATCTCTGAACTGGGCAAAGATATCCGAAAAACTCTCGTTCAAAGCCCCCGATTGGCCTTGGTACACCAGTTTACTGGTCTTTTGAGTGAATCCGTGAGTGAATTCATGCGCAATAATATCTAATACGGCCATGCCATCCCCATATTCGAAAACATCATACTTGGGTACATATTGAGCGTTTTTCCAATTTGTCAAAATATGCACAAAATGACGAATCAATTGGCCGTGACCATCGAAGGAGTCGCGCCCAAAAGTGTTCTTGTAGTAGTCGTAGATGGTTTTGCTATGGCCAAAAGCAGCTGTGCCTTCCGCGTCTGGGGTGGGTGGTGTGGGGTCTGGAGGGGCCGAATAGGGACCATTCTCATCGAACCATTGGTTATCGATGGTTTGCTTATCCCAATTGATAACGCCATAATTAGCCCCATAGTGATTGGCTGTAGATAATTCCAGATCATACCCCTGGATAGCATAGGGCAACCACAATAGCACAACTCCGGTATGAGCATCGATATAATAGTGGCCCGCATTCTCGCCTTCTGCCACATTGACCAGCCAGCTCAAATGGGTGATTTCATCGTCGGACCCCAGCAGCCCCAGGTTGATATAGCGTAATTGGGTCTCCCCCGCCACCGTATTCCCCCCGGCAGCACTCCATGCAATCTGTTCAGCAGCCTGCGCCGACAGGGACGGCGTGCTATCGGCGACGAGATCGGGCACATAACCGCCGTTGATCCCGATGTAATCATCACCCTGGATGTGGACCGCGACCCCGCTGGGGAAGACCGGGATGCCATCGACGCGCTGGCGGAAGAACAAGTGTCGCCCATCTTCGGAGCGGCGGACGAGTTGCAGTTCCTCCTCGATATCATCCAGGCGTAGCGTGTCGCTGTAGGCGTTCAGGAACCATTGGGCCTGGTCGAGACGATTCGGCCCCAGGTAGGTGGGTATGGAGACCTGGAAACCTGCAAACCGCAGGCCTCCGCCAAAACCAAAGTCGATCATCACCGGCACTTCGGAATTGTCCTGCAAGCGGGTCAGGCCGGCCTGTTGGGCCTGATCCCGTCCGCTCAAGTCGGGTGGAACGGGATCAGATGGCTGGGCGCAATAGATCACCAGGCGGGAGCCGTTTCCGGTCTCCCGGCTCTTGAAGCTTTGGTCCATTTCCCCGCCGGGAACCAATGCGATGGTTTCCGAAATTGTCCCCTGGATCCATCCAACCGCCAGCGCGGTCACATCCACAAACAATGTGCCAGAAACAATTTCAGAATTGGGCGCCGCATAAAGGTCTCCCAGTTCTGGCTGGGTATTCCAGGTGACGGTGTCCTCTACGAAATTGTCTTTCAGGTTGTAGACCTCAAACTGGTAGGGGTAAGGAGGGCCTGATTCATAAATATCCAACTCTAATTCTGCTTTGATGATATTTACATTGGCAGGAATATCTCCCGCCAGGTTGAAGCCTATCAGGGCACGCCCTTTTGCTCCTGATATATTTTGATATACGGCTATGCCGCTGCCATCTCCGTATGAGGTATCGGGCATATAATCGAAAATCGATGAATCTTTGACGGCTGGGAAGACCCCGCCACAGGTCGTTAGCGCGGCTCCTTCAACTTCGTATGCGCCCATATCACAGACTGCAATTTCATCCCCGTCTCCGTTTTGGGGCCGGTTGACGCCGCGCTGGTCGGTTTCTTCACAGGTGAAATCTAAACCGCTGGGGGTGGAGGGGTTGGCGGAATCAATGGCCGGGCTGGAGACCGTCAGGACGTGGGTATCAGAATGGCCGCCGTTGTTTACCAGGGCCGCCAGCAACGGGTCTTGCCCGTAGATGTTGTTAGTCGTCGTCCCGGATATGGTGCAGCCGGTGGTATCCTGGATCAGGTTGTAATCCTGAGATTGCAGAACCCCGGCAGAAATCACGTTACAATCCGGGGCTTCACCGGTGGTGTCCTCGTTGCCGGCAATGACGGTGTTGCTGAAATCCACCGTCCCGCCGATGACGATGATTCCACCGCCATCTCCCCAGACGGCTTCATCGTTATCGGCGATATTATCGAAAATCGTCACATTATTGAGGGTCACATCAGTGTAATTACTGGCAATCCCACCGCCATCGCCATCGGCAGTATTCCCACTGAAGGTGCTGTTGACAATGGTTGCTGTGCCATAACGCAGGTAGATGGCCCCGCCGTTGACATCAGAATCATTATTGCTGAAAGTTGTGTTCGAGACATTCAGCGTCCCTTCACTCCACATGGCACCCCCGTTGGTGTCAGATACATTATCCTTGAGGGTGGAATCCTGGATGGTAAGATCGCCCAAATTGTAGATCGCGCCGACACCACCGTTTTGGAGGGTGAGGCTTCTAATCTGGGCCGTGACTCCACTCATGATGTGAAAAATTGTATCGAATCCATCCCCCCTGACGATGGTGGCACGCCCGTCGGCTCCCACGATGCTGACATCCTGGAGAATATCCAGGTCCCCGGTTTCGTTGTTGTCTTCCTGCATCCCCCAAATGTCGATCTGGTAAGTTCCGGCGGGCAGGGAAATTTCATCGGCTCCAGAACCAGCCACGCAGGCATCAATGGTATCGTCCACATTGGCGGCGGTGATGGCCTCCCTCAGGGAACAATCCCCATCACCGTTGAGTTCGTCGTCGGTGGTGCTGACATAGATTGTGGACTGGGGGGCTGCAGCAACTTGGTCGAGGTGATGCCTGCCAGACCTGCCAGGGGCTGCAAACACCATCAGGGTTGGGATCACCAGGCTGATCACAAAGATTGCAAGCAGGGCGCTCCGTTTTCGTTCGAACAGGAGAGATAGGTGCCTGATGATATTCATTTTTTGCCTTTTATCGTTTGGGCTTGTCGCCATTTTATTGTCCATCGCGATCTCCTTTTACTGTAGACTGGATGATTATTTTTGATTTACTGGCCAATGCCACCTGCTCTTGAATGAGAGCTAACAACACTTCCGGGTCACACAGTGGGTAAGTCGTCCCCGTACGGACGTGCTGAATCTGCCCCCGCAAGGTCAGGTCACGCCAGGTGCGCAGGATGTAGATTTCCCGTTGTTTTTCTTTCTGAAAGTCACTTGAATTCACACAAACTCCTTTGTTGGTTTTGATATCAATTCGGTAGCTTTGTATTCAATATCCGTGGCATCCGTGTCCAAAAGAAAAAAGCTGGCACCTGAACTGGTACCAGCTTACCAAATGATTATCAAATTTTGTCTAAATTTTATGAGAACGCTCAAAACCTTGGGATCATTTTCGAATACGGAATGACGAATGATGAGTGAGGAAGCCCCGCAGCGGAGCGATATTCAGTAGTTGAACTGCTGAACATCAAGATTCTAGCGAATGATGAAAATCCTACACAGTAAAACTATACTCGCCATCTGCCATTCGCCATTCGCCATCCGCCATCCGCCATCCGCCTCCCCTATCCAAAAGGCGAGATTGTCTGTATAATTGTTCGCCATGAGAACAAATATACAGCGGTTCCGGTTTCTGCGATTGCAACTTGAGCGTTATACTTCCCAACGTCTTGTCATCATCACCGGCGCCCGGCAGACCGGCAAGACCACGCTGGCGCGCGCAACTTATCCCGATCTCAATTACGTCAATCTCGACGCCATCGAACAGCGGGAGGCTATCCGGGAAGTCCGCACTGACGCCTGGGCTGAGGCAGTGGGGCCGGTTATCCTAGACGAAGCTCAAAAAGAGCCTGGGGTTTTCGACAAAGTGAAATACGCCTTCGATGCCAGACAAATTACAAAGACCGTGCTATTAGGTTCTTCTCAGATTATGATGCTTCGAAAGGTGCGCGAAACATTAGCAGGACGCGCCTTCATCTATGAGTTGTGGCCCCTGATGGCCTGTGAGATTGTCAACCCGTTTTCAGAGACACCCCTATCTCCCCCACTTCTGGACCGCCTGTTGGTAGAATCGGGAACCGCCGACGAAGTACTGGCGGACGTTCCCTCTGTGTTGATCGGCGAGGCGGCCAACCGCGGCGCAGCGGCTCTGGATCATCTGGCGGCCTGGGGGGGGATGCCCGCATTGTTGCCCCTGAGCGATGACGAGCGGCGAAAATGGCTCGGCTCGTACGCCACCGCGTACCTGGAACGAGACCTGGGCGACCTGGCGCGTTTGAGCGATCTGGTTCCGTTTCGGCAGTTTCAACGCTTGTGCGCGCTGCGCTCTGGCCAATTGCTTTCCTACTCTCAGTTGGGGCGGGACGCCGGTCTCAGCGCCAGTACGAGCCGCCGCTACGTCGAGTATTTACGGTTGTCTTACCAGGCGTTTCTCCTCCCGCCTTATGCGACGAATCTGACGAGTATGGTAGTAAAGACACCTAAAGTGTACTGGGGCGACATTGGCCTCTGGCGGGAACTGACGCGCTACCGTGGGCCATTAACAGGCCAACTTTTCGAGACTTTGGTCATCAACGAAGTATTCAAATGGATTAAAACCAATGAGCGGGACGCGGAACTGACATTCTACCGCACGCGTTCCGGACAGGAAGTGGATTTGTTGATTTCAACGCCAGAGGGCGTATGGGGGATCGAAGTCAAATCTGCCCGGCGGCTGGCAACCTCAGACTGGCGAGGCTTACGCTCTGTGGGAGATGCGCTGGGTGAGCGGTGGCGCGGCGGATTTGTGGTTCACAATGGTGCGGCCATCGAGCGGCACGGGTTGAATCTTTGGGCGCTGCCAGCGGCCCGGCTGTTCGTTTGAAATATCCCCTCTTTTTTTCGATTGCCCGACCATCTTGACAGTGGTGGTTCTTCATTCTATTCCCGCGGAGTCTTCGTTGTGGGTGGGGACGCTGCTGTCGATTGTTATTTTCTGCGGCTGCCGCGGGTGTGGACGAGGATTCCGGCTTCCCGCAGGGCGGCCAGATCCCGTTTGATAGTGGCGGTGCTGACATTGAGGGCGGCTGCCAGATCCGTCAACGTGGGCGCGGCCCCCTGGGATCGGGCTTCATACAGCAAACGCTGTAAACAGTGGCGGCGGCGCTCAGTTTTATCCTGGATGGCAGCATCCTCGGGCGCGTAGGCCGTCCAGACAATTTCTACCCATTCGTCCTCCCGCAGCGGTCTGCCGGTGGGGGCATCCGCTTTAGGCAGATGCGTGGGAATTTGGTGTCCATTTTGTTGGGCCAGGTAGATCTGATAAGCGCAGTAAATCATCCGGTTTTCGGGGATATTCTCCAGGAACTGCCTCCGGCTGGCATCATCTGGCATGGATTCTAGACGCTCCCAGAGGAATTGGTGGGCTGTTTCTAATACTTTTTCAGCTTTATCTAAAACACCAGCGCCTGAATATATCTCGAAAGCACTTTGGTATACCAAAAGTACATCGCCAACCCCTTGGGGCCCGTTTTCGGCGATCCAGCTTAAAGCCTCATGGATATAGTCTTGAGCCTTCGAATGGTCTCCTTGCAACCGGGCAACACGAGCTAAACCGGCCAGACAATCCATCGTCAGGGGCCATTGACCAATCTCACGACGAATTTCTAAAGCCTTACCATATTGTTGACTGGCCAATTTTGGATCACTTTTTTCAATCAATAAACCCAAATAAGTGAGACCATAGGCAGCTAAACGCCGATCACCAAGAACCTGGGCTTTGGTAATCATTTCTCGGATGTGCTGAGTAGCAGCAACAACATCCCCAATATGGTGATAATGAAGGCTGAGATTATATTGAACCATGGCACTTCCCCGCTTGTCACCAAGTTCTTTTCGAATTTCAAGGGAATTTTCATAAAAACCAATCGCTAAGGGTTGGTTTCCAAGACTCTCATAAACGTTTCCTAGCGAGTTAAAACAGAGACTCAGGTAATAACGATCATCCAGTTTTTCAAAAAGTGGCAGGACATTCTCATAATAAGCCAGTGCTTCCAAATATTTATTTTGTTCAAAGTAAAGATGTCCTAATGTAAACCTGGCGATGGCTTCCTGGTGGATATCACCAGACTGATGCGCATTTTGAATGACATTTTCCAGTTGGTTTTGAGCCTCTGGATAATTGCCTTGTAACCACTTCGACCGTGCTACTTCAATTTGAGCCTCGATCTCCAGTTTTTTTTCTCCAGACCGTTGGGCCGATTGAATGGCTTTCTGAGCTGACCGGTGCATGGCGGGGTAATCGCTGATGGTTTCATGAAATCTGGCCCAATGCAGGGCTAACGTAGCCTGATCAATATCTGTTTGGACGACTTTCTCTAAAATTGATAGGCCTTCACGTTGCGCGTCACGATTTCCCAGCAACCCATTGGCACTCTCTCTCCCGAAGAGCAGTTTGATTCGACAGGCCGGATCGCCCTGGGGGATTTGTTCGCAGGCTCGCAAACCATCGGTGTAATGTTTGATCGCTTCGTGGTGCGCATAAACGGCCTCGGCCTGATCGCCAGCTTGTTGTTTATAATGAACCGCTTGCTCCCACAACTCACCGCGAAAGAAATGGCGGGCCAATTCTGTCACTTTTTTCGGATCAGTTTTTTCGATGGCCTGCCCAACTTGCCGGTGGTAGCGGACCCGAATTTCGGGGGCGTTTTTTTCATAAGCTACCTGTAAGATCTTATCGTGTGTAAACTGATAGCCAGTGCGAGTCTCCTCGATCAACTGCCGGTGGATGAGATTTCGAAGGTGCGAGAGTGCGGCAGGTGTTTCCAGTTCCATGACAGCCCGTAAAGTGGGATAATCGAATGTCGATCCGAGGATAGCCGCCAGGGTGAGTACCTCCCGTTCTACGGGCTGGAGCCGAGAAATTCGCCGGTCGATCACATCTTCTACCACGGCAGGGACGGGCAATTCCGTGTAGTCGTTTGTGGTTTCATCCCAGGGTGTACTCCACTGACCGGACTCATCCCGCTGGAGCAAACCTTCGTCCTGGAGGGCACGCAAAGTTTCCAGCACAAAGAGGGGATTGCCCTCCGTCTCTTGATACAGGCGAGTTTCGAAAATGGGCGCTCCGCCTCTGGAATTCAGCCAGTGGCGGATCAATTCCCCGGTGGCCGGAGCATCCAGACGGGGCAAGATCATCCGGTCGCGCCGGCCGGCCCGGTCGATGGCCTGTAATTTTTCCCATAGAACAGGGTAAGCGCGAGCTTCTTCACTGCGATAAGTGGCGATTAACAGGATGCCTGCTGGGCCGATCCTTCGAACCAGGGAGGGCAAAATATCCAGTGTATCGCGGTCGATCCAGTGCAGGTTTTCCAGGATGATGATCAGGGGTGTGATCCTGGCCCAGGCGATCAGGAATTGGCTGATAGCTTCGAGCAGGCGGGGTCGTTCCTGGTTTGGAGCAATCGGGGAGGGGGGAGGCAGTTCCGGGAGGTGGGAGGCCAGCGCGGGGAGCAAAGCCGTCAGCACTTGCAGCCAGGTTTTTTCGACTGTCTGGCTCAATTGTTCCACCCTCAAGTGGGTGAGTCCGCTCTCCAGGGCAGCTACCAGGGGGCCAAAGGGCGGAGTAACCTCCATTTCCCGGCCATACCCCCACAGGGATTGAATCCCCCGCCAATCGGCATCAACGGCGATCTCCTGAAGCAAACGAGTTTTCCCCACACCAGCTTCCCCCTCCACGAGGATCAATCCCCCCTGACCGTCAAGCATTCGGTCTATATGCGCCAATAATGTTCTGCGCTCACCATCCCGGCCAATTAAAGGGATGGTTTGCGAAGCAAGTTCACCCCCGGTTGGGGCACTTGTTTCAGGTTGAGGTAAATCTGCCGGCGATTCTAACAAAGCGCGGCGGGCGATCTCTTCGGCTAGTTGAACTGAAGCCGGATTGGGTTCAGCACCAAGTTCCGTCCGCAATACCTGGCGGCAAGTTTCGAATTGTTTTAACGCCGATTTAGGCCGGTCGAGGGCCATATACAAGCGCATCAACTCGCGATGGATGCTCTCCTGGAGCGGATCCATCGCGACAAGACGCTGGCCATAAGCGAGGGCCTCTTCGAAACGACCGGCTGCCTTCTCCAGGCTGATCAGATGTTCTAGGGATTGCAGATAGGTCTCTCGTATATGCTCGCGCCTGGTAATTATCCAATCCTCGTAGAAACCGGCGAGTAATTCCCCGCTATAGAGAGCAACCGCCTGGTGAAGGGATGAATCGGTTTTGACCAACTCCTGAAAAGCATGGGCATCCACCCAAACAGTATCCGCATCGACCGAGATGGTCTGGCGGTCGGATTTGACCAATCCCGGTAAGGCATTGCGCAAACTCCATAACGCCTGCGACAACCTGCGCCGGGCACGAACTTCTTCCATTTCGGGCCAGAGATTCCCAGCTAAAACCAGTCGAGAATGAGGGGTTTCTTTGTCGAGCAGCAGATACGCCAACAAAGACCGGGCCGGCACCGAGACGGGCAACGCTAGGGGTTCGCCATCCTGCATGATACGCATGGGGCCGAACAAATAAGCTTTTAGCATCGCAATAAAGATTACCTCATGTGCTTAATAGGTAGTTGCTCAAAATCTTGGTGGTCAAGTGGTGATAGAACTGCGATATTATGCAGGGGGGAATGAAATTGTAAATGGTAAATGGTGAATGGTAAATTGTAAATGAAGTGCAGACAGCGCCATAATCATTTACCATTTATAATTCACCGTTTACCATTTACAATTCGGTTTTGTTGGTTGGTACGCATCCTTGGGGATGCAATGCACCACTAACATTTTGAGTAACTACCTTAATAGTTTATCACGAGATGAGAACTAGAATTCAGTAGATAGGTCGAATGAACTACCCTGTTGCATGTTTTTCGATGTTTTTGAAACAAAAAATACCCCGGTTGAATGACGGGGTATTTGGGGTGAGTGTTGAGGGCAATCATCAAGTCCCCTGGTGACATAGAACGCGGATGACACGGATTAAGCGGATTGACACGGATTACGCGGATTGACGCGGATTTTATTTTATAAAGAATCCGCGTTCTATGTGTGTCTAGTGTAGTCGGACTCACGCTTCACGTCTCACGCTTCACCATACACCTCCGGATTCACACAATGCGGCAGCCGCTTCCCTTCCAGCCCGGCCAGTAAATTCTCGCAGGCCAGTTCGGCCATGCGGCGGCGAGTGTTGTGAGTTGCCGAGCCGATGTGGGGAACGATCAGGCAGTTGGGCAATTGGTAGAGGGGATACGCCGCCGGCAGCGGCTCCGGGTCGGTGACATCCAGGGCGTCGGCTCGGAGGTGACCGTGCTACACGGAGGCTGGGTCGGCGCGGGCGAGGCGGTGGGTTGCAACGTCGCGGTTGTCGCGGTTGTCACCGGGGCGCAGGCGCTGAGTAAAACAAAAAACAAAAGGATGGGAAGGGTTTTGTTAAAGTTACACAAATTTATCATATCCTTCCATCGGGAAAGATTCCAAGAGCGTGACTTGTCCATAGCCTTGTTGTGCCATCCCTGTAAAAGCCTGGGTGGTATGTGTATCGGCAGGGAGATAGGCTACCAGATGAAGATTGCCCGCCGGGTTGGGAATTTCGGTAAGCGGTGGGCTGTAGAACTTTAACCTGCCGAAGCGCGCATGTTGCAGGACGATAAACTTATCGTCAAGCAGGGCGTCGCCCTCGCCGTTGACGCTACGCGCAAGGTATGCGCGGAAGGTCTGCATATCGGGAGTAGTCATAAATGCAGCAATCATCAGGGCGTAGTAGCTGGTCGCCCGCCAGGGCAGTGTGATTGCCCGAAAGAAAGAAATGCTTTGCAGGAGATAAGGTTCCTTATTTTCCAGAATACTTTCCCTGAAGGGGGAATCCTGCGAGAAGACAAAGCGCATGACATTGTATCCAGCAAAATGCTGCTTGGCCTGCTGGCGTAGGCTGTCGGAATACTCAAAAAGCGCAAGAATGCTGTGGTTGACGGCTAGCAGGTTGTCGTAGGTATCCACCAAAAAAGCAGGCAACGCTAGGGTTCTCAAGACGTCCAGGGCTTTTTCCAAACTCTCTTGCGCGTTGCCTCCCATTATCTCCCGTTCATCAGTGAGGATGGCGGCCAGTAAAAATTCGCGTCGCTCGCGTCTGGGTATCCGCAGGGCGTCTGACAGGCGAAGCAGGACGTCTGACTCCAGCGTTGCTTTTTCGCCGCGTTCTATGTTGCTGATGATCGCCGGGCTGACCCCCATTTCCTGCGCCAGGCGTTTTTGGGTATACGGCTGGCCGCATTCATCGTGTTGTTCTTTACGCAAGTGAGCAATTAATTTTCCAAAAATTTTGGATTTCATGCTGTTTCTCCGCTTGCGACTCACCGAAATCCGTGAGTCGACTCATGGAAATCCGTGAGTGTAGATATTGCAAAAAATTATAGCATGGAATATGATAGTCGTGCATCGCAGTTTTGTCGAAGAAAAATTTTCACAAAAGATATGAAAGTTATAAAGATCACCTATCGTCAATGAGAAGATACCTAAAAGGCAACCATACATGTCCATCCATCCATGATTCTTTTCGGCGGGTACTATGAGTGAAGTGTTTGTTCCCACAAAGTTCATGTCTCATACGCGCACGGAAGATGGCGACCTCATCCTTTACTGCGCCATGACTGGCGCTATTGGCACGATACCGCCAGACAAAGCGGAAATGATTCGGGATGCCTTAAAGCGAAACGCGCGGCACATAGCTCCCCTAGATGGGATCATGGAGGATATAAAACGAGGTGGTTTTCTAATATTGGAAGGAACGGACGAGTTACAGATCCTCCGGGAGCGGTACCATGAAATGATGCAGGATGAGAGTTATCTCAATCTGATCATCCTGCCTACAGAGGAATGTAATTTCCGTTGTGATTATTGCTATGAGTCCTTTTCTAGGGGAAAAATGCGGAAAGAGATTCGAGAAGGGATCAAGAAGTTCATAGCAAACCAGAAGCATCTCAAACACCTGGATATAAGTTGGTTTGGGGGTGAGCCCTTGCTTGCGCCAAATATCGTTATCGAATTAAGCCAATACTTTCACGAGTATTGTTTGGAACACCATATTGAGTTGTCCGCTGATATGACAACCAATGGTTCATTACTTGTTCCAGATGTTTTCGAGCAGATTATTCAATATGGCGTTCGCATGTTTCAAATAACTTTGGATGGGGTGCGTGAGGATCACAATAAACACCGTATCGCAGCCAACGGAGGAGGCACCTTTGACACTATCCTGTCCAACCTGCGTTATATGAAAAGCACCAAACATAGTTTTGTTGTAATATTGCGAAACAATCTCGATCCTGAAAGCATCGAAAAGTTACAGGAATTCGTGAATCTGATGAAAATTGAATTCGGCGGCGATCCCCGTTTTTTAATGTTTTTTAGGACGATAGGGCGATGGGGAGGGCCAAACGATAAATCGTTGACGATATGCGAACGGTCTGTAGATAAGGTAATCATGCAAGCCAACCGGGCTGCAATTGGTGCCGGTTTTCGGGTTTTTGCGTCTACCGATCTTGGTCCATTTCATTTCGTTTGTTATGCCGCCTATCCCCAATCGCTTGTCATAAACCCAAATGGAAACATCTACAAATGTACAGTTGAACTTGATAAGAACGAACGCAATATTGTTGGGCAGATATATCCGGATGGAAGGATGGAGTTGGATAAAGACAAATTAGCGCTCTGGGCAGAAAGCAATGGAATGAAGGAAGGCAGAAAGTGCAATTCCTGTTTCTTTGCTCCGGCCTGTTTTGGCGCTGCATGCCCTAAGCGATGGCTGGATCATAACGAATACCCTTGTCCACCTCAAAAAACAAGGATTAGCGACACACTAAAAATGGCGGAAATGCAAAAGAATCTTCCCGTTCCCTTCTAATTCTCCGGTGAGTCGACCACCGTGGAAGATTGCGCTTGGTTTTGCTTCTTGATATTCCAATGCGCAAAGGCTATCATGAAAGGAGGTGATACAAATGTTGTGGATTCAAGAGCCAACCACAAACCTCAAAGTGCATGGCGTCCTGATAAAGAATGGCATTTGCGGCGGAGGTTGCTGATGATGTAAGTGTTCCGGGATGATCATTCTTCAAATATGGTCATCCCGGATCATCTTTAAAATCTATTGACACAGGCAGGTTCCCAAGTAAAAACGGCGTCTTTCCGATAGACTTGGGGATACGTCGGACTATACTCTGAATTCGGAGCGACACATGGAAAACCCAACATCCTCCACAGCCATCCCCAAACGCTGGGTTGCCCGTTTCTTCACCATTTGGGGCGGACAAGCCTTCTCGCTGGTCGGCTCGGCGCTAGTGGAATTCGCCCTAGTCTGGTGGCTGACCGCCCAGACTGGCTCGGCAACTGTCCTGGCAACTGCCACGCTGTTTGCCGTGTTACCGCGGATTGTGCTTGGGCCCTTCGTCGGCGCGCTGGTAGACCGTTGGAATCGCCGTCTCATCATGGTTGTGGCTGATTCATCCATCGCGGTAGTGACCAGTGTGCTGTTTTACCTCTTTGCGACGAACAGAATCCAGATCTGGCATGTATACGTTATCATGTTCCTGCGCTCGTTGGGCGGTGCGTTCCACGGTCCGGCGATGGCCTCATCTACTTCATTGATGGTGCCCGATGAGCATCTGGCGCGCGTCGCCGGGATGAATCAGACGCTGCAAGGGGTGATCAATATTTTTGCGCCGCCGCTGGGAGCGCTGCTCATCAGCCTGTTGCCGACCGAGCAGGTACTGGCCGTTGACATCGGCACCGCAGCGTTGGCAGTCATTCCATTGTTCTTCATCCCCATCCCCCAGCCACCGCGCCAGATGGCGCTGGCAAACGGGTCGGCGCAAAAAACCTCCTACTGGCACGACTTGCGCGCAGGCTTCGTGTATGTGATCAAGTGGCCGGGATTGCTTGGCATGATCCTGCTGGCGATGATACTCAATTTCCTGTTCAACCCGGCTTTGTCGCTCCTGCCGCTGCTGGTGAGAGGGGAATTCCACGGCGGGGCGCAGCAATTGGCGTGGGTCGAGGCGATGTTCGGGGTCGGCGTGATCTTGGGGGGGCTGGCATTGAGTGTCTGGGGTGGGTTCAAACGCCGCATTGTGACGTGTTTGTGTGGCATCATCGGGATGGGCGCTGGCCTCATTATGTCCGGGTTGACACCTGCTGACATGTTCTGGCTGTTGCTGGCGTCTTTTTTCGTTCTCGGTTTCACCCAGGTATTCGCCAATGGACCGCTATTCGCTATCTTTCAGTCTGCCATCACACCAGATATGCAGGGACGCGTCTTCTCTCTGATTAACGCGGGCCTAACGGCAATGATGCCCCTTGGCCTGCTGATCGCCGGCCCGATCTCCGACTGGTTGGGGATACGCATCTTGTACGTATTCGGCGGAGCGGTTTGGATCCTGATGCCGGTCGCAGCGCTGTTCATCCCTGCTATCATGAACATCGAAGAGAACTGCCACCCCTCCCACGCGAAAAATTCATAGGAGATAAGCCATGAATATCATTGACGTCTCCGCGTTAAAAATTTGTATCATCTCAATAAATAGGGGAAGGCTTGGCAGGGGTGCGGAAGATGTTTCGCTAAAAAGTCAAGAACTGATGTCCTGAAAAAGTTGGCTGAAATACAAGTATCTCACAGGAATGGTCAACAGGGTCAGCAGTCCCTCCGCAATTCCAAGCTGGGTTTCCAATTCGGAGGCCAGTTCGGTGGCGTCCACCGGGCCGGTCACAATCCGGCAGCGGCCTGCCAGGGACGTTATCCAATCTTTGGGCAAAGTGTGGGTGATGAGAATGAGGGAGGTAGACATAGGTACTCTTTAAGTGGGTAGACCGCCGACGTAATTGCTCAAAATCTTGTTGGTCAAGCGGTGAGAGAACTGCATTGCACTTGATAGAGTGCATACCCAAAAGGGATAATAATGCAATTTGTGTTATTCAAGTTATTCCCATAAATGCTTTTTTGCCCCTCAAAGTGCGTCCTATGAATTATGCAGGGGGGAATGAAATGGTAAATGGTAAATGGTGAATGGTAAAGTGTAAATGAGGTGCATACAGCGCCGCGATCATTTACCATTTATAATTCACCATTTACCATTTAAAATTCGTTTTTGTTGGTGCGGAATTCATAGGACGCACAATTTTCCCTTTTGGTGGGCGGAAAATCATTTATGATTCCAGGGTCTTTTAGGCAACCCGTGGTGCATTGCAACACTAACGTTTTAAGCAGCTACCCGCCGACCGATGACATCACCCCGCGGTCGGCGGTCGGTTGCCGGCTGTCGTCAAAACGCAAAAATGAATGTCAAATCACAAACATTCGTCTGGGTTGGGCCAGGCTTGAGCAAATCGCCCAGCGGTTCGAAGAAGTGGTAGGAGTCGTTGCGGGCCAGAAATTCGGCGGGGTCGAGGCCAAGCTCCCGGGCGCGGGCCAGGGTTTCACCGGTGACCACCGCTCCCGCGGCGTCGGTGGGGCCGTCGTCGCCGTCGGTGGCCAGGGCGATGAGCATGACATCAGGCAGCCCGGCCAGCTCGGAGACCGCGGCCAGGGCCAGTTCCTGGTTGCGCCCGCCAAGACCTCCCTCACCCCGGCCCTTGTCATCCCCGAAGGGGGCTCCCAAGGGGAGAGGGAGAAAGACACCCCTCTCCCCTTGGGAGAGGGGTTGGGGGTGAGGGAGGGAGAGTGTCACCGTCGTCTCTCCTCCGGCAACGATGCAAGCCGGGCGGGGAATTGGGTCTCCTGTGGCGGCGATTTGGCGGGCGACGGCGGCCAGCATCCGTCCGGCGGCGCGGGCCTCGCCTTGCAGTGAGGTGGTCAGTAGCAGGGTGTTGAATCCCTCGGCTTTGGCCTGCTCGATGGCGGCCTGTGCGGCTTGCAAGTTGTTTCCGATGATGCTGTTTTCCGCCCGCTTGAAGACGGGATCGCCGGGCTTGGGCGTTTCGGGGATGTTGCCGTTTGCGCCGCTCTGCAGGTGAGTCATGATTGCGGGGGGGATTTGTGCCCCGAGATTGTATTTATCCACCACTGCCAGCGCGTCGGCGTAGGTGGATGAATCGGGAACTGTCGGCCCAGAAGCGACTACATCCAGCGGGTCGCCGACCACATCGGAGAGGATCAGGGTGGCACTCCGGGCCGGTGCAATCCATCGGGCCAACTGTCCACCTTTCACCCGCGATAGGTGCTTCCGCAGGGTGTTGATCTCGTTGATGGTAGCGCCGCAGGCCAGCAGGGCGGAGGTCAGGGATTGCAGGTCCGTCAGGGAAATACCCGCAACCGGGGAAGTGAGCAGGGCCGATCCGCCGCCAGAGATCAAGCAGATGACGAGGTCGTTTGCGGTGGTTGTGGAGAGTAGATCGATGATTTTCTGCGCACCCGCAACGCTGCGTTCGTCGGGGACAGGATGAGAAGCGGGGAAAATGGAGATTGGTAGATTGGTGATTGGTAGATTGGTGATTGGTAGATTGGTGATTGGTAGATTGGTGATTGGTAAATTGGTAAATTGGGAATCATGAACTTGCCTCTTGCCCCTTGCCCCTTGCCTCTTGCCCCTTGCCCCTTGCCTCTTGCCCCTTGCCCCTTGCCTCTTGCCTCTTGCCCCTTGCCTCTTGCCTCTTGCCCCTTGCCTCTTGCCCCTTGCAACTTGCCACTTGCCCCTTGCCCCTTGCCACTTGCCACTTGCCCCTTGCCCCTTGCCCCTTGCCCCTTGCCCCTTAGGGATTACAATTCCCGCGGTTACCAAATCACCCAGTATTTCGATACTTGCCTCTGCCATGGGCAGGCTGGCTTTGCCGAAGCCGATTACGAGGAGGCGGCGGATGCTGTGCAGGTCGTAGGCGCTGCCGCCAATGGTGAGCATGTCCCCGTCGCAGTGCAAGTGACGGGCTACCGCAGCGGCAGGGTCAACAGCCTGAATGGCCACCGCCAGAATGCGGGGGACGGGTTCGGCGTTGGGAGACGTTTTTAGCGTGTGGGTGAGGAAACGTTGGGGGTTCATTGTTGATGTGGAGTTTTGATGTACAATAGAGACGCGAGTTTCGTGATGCGTGAAGCGTGAAACGTGAAGCGTGAGGCGAGAAGCGTCGCACCAGACCTTCCAGGTTTTGGAAACCTGGAAGGTCTGACGAATACGATTGGAGGTGTTTTATGACGGTAGAGACGAAACGAATTAATGTTACATTGCCGGTGAGGTTGTTGGAAGAGATGCGCCGGTATATCCCAAAACGAGAACGAAACAAATTCATCGTGGAGGCCACCGAGCAGGAGTTACAGCGGGCAAAACTAAAGGCTGTACTCGAAGATCTGCGCCGAGAGCCAGCCTGGTCGGACGAAGATCATCCAGACTTGATGACGGTGGATGATGTGAACCGCTACGTGCGAGAATTGCGGGAGCGTTCGATGCCCCAAACCTGGGATGAAATAATCGCTGAGGCGGAGTCCGAACATGAGTGACTATTTGCTGGATACCAATATTCTGGTTTTAGCTATTCGCAGTCGTCCGAGCGCACTGGATTTTTTAGAGATGCTGCATGATCGGAATCTGACGGGGTATATTTCTGTGGTCACTCGCGCGGAAATTTTTGCCGGAATGCGTCCGACCGAGGAACAACGCACTATCGACCTGCTGGATTTGCTGGTCAGCCTGCTGGTAAATGCGGCGGTGGCGGACCGGGCCGGACGGTTGATTTATCAATACGCCCGCAAAGGAGTTGCTCTAGCGCTGCCCGATACCCTCATTGCAGCGACTGCCCTCGTTCACAGTCTCATATTGGCAACCACCAATGTCCGCCACTTTCCGTTCCCAGAGTTGGAGATTTATCCCCTAACATGATGCGTGAGGCGTGGAGGGTCGCACCAGACCTTCCAGGTTTTGGAAACCTGGAAGGTCTTGAAACGTGATGAGTGATGCGTGAAGCGTGAAGCCTCGCACCAGACCTTCCAGGTTTTGGAAACCTAGAAGGTCTTGAAACGTGATGCGTGAAACGTGAAGCGTGAGGCCTCGCACCAGACCTTCCAGGTTTTGGAAACCTAGAAGGTCTTGAAACGTGATGCGTGAAACGTGAAGCGTGAGGCGTGAAGCGTCGCACCAGACCTTCCAGGTTTTGGAAACCTGGAAGGTCTTTTTGCGAGGCACGAAGCAATCTCCTCCTTGCGAAAGGGAGATCGCTTCGTCACACAGAACGCTACTCGCAATGACAAATAATAGTTTTCTCACGTTTCCCACTTCGCTATGTTTCGGGGACTGCGTCACGTCTCAGAGTTGTACTGTAACCAGAGCACTTGATAAGGTTGGATTGTCAGGGGGAGTTGCCCATCTATGACGCCAAATTTCTGTTTGCTGACAATGTCGCTCATCGAACCGGCTGCCGGGAGGGGCAGGGCATCTAGCGCGATGGTGAATTTTTGGGGTTGATCAGTTACATTATGCAGGCACAAGACTGTCTCGCACTCATCCGGCGAGGTGCGCAGCAGGGCGAAGACCGCCGGGTGGACGGTGAGTATCTTTTGCCCGCCGGTGGGGTGGAAAGCGGAGTGGGTGGTGCGCTCTTTCAACAGGTTACGAAAACCGTAAAAGACGTGGTGACGCAGCGAATCGGGATCGGCTAACTCGTGCTCCAACTGCTGGCGTTGGAGTTTTTCGCGGTTGATACTGCGGTTGTGCCCTGTCTGCTCCACGCCCGCCGCCCAGTTGCGGGAGCCGAACAGACTGTGGAAGTATATCCCTGGCACGCCGCGCAGCGCCAGCATGATCGCCTGGGTTGCCAGGAAACGCTTGGCGACCAGTTCGACATCACTTTCGGGGGTATCGGGATCGCTCAACGCATCCAGAAAATTGATATTCAATTCGTAGGGACTTTGGGAGCCGTCTGCGTTGCTCTTGTAGGAGACGTTCCCCCCCAGGCTTGGGGTGCGCGCAACGGCATCGTTCAGATCGTCAGTGCTGAGGATATCCTTAACGGGCATCAAGCCGATCCCGTCGTGACAGGCCAGGAAATTGAAGAAGGTGGCCTGCTCAGAGGGCAAATCCAGGGTTTCGGCCCACGCGGAGAGGATGCCTACATCCTCCTTTTGAAAGGCATGCAGGGTGAGCAGCGGCAGCGCGAAATTGTAGACCATCTGCGCCTCGTTGTCCCCATCCCCGAAGTAGGCGATATTGTCTTTGTGGGGCACATTGGTCTCGGTGACGATGGAAATTTTTGGGGCCGCGATATCGAAGACTGTCCGCATGGTTTGTACGATCCGGTGGGTATGCGGCGAGTTCACGCATGTGGTACCGATCTCTTTCCACACGAAAGTCACCGCGTCCAGGCGGATGAATTCTGCTCCGTGAGCGGCGTAGGACAGCAAGATGTCGATCACCTCGATGAGCACTTCGGGGTTGCTGAAATTCAGGTCGATCTGATCGGGGCTGAAGGTCGTCCACACCAGCTTTTCGCCGCCAGCCGTTTCGAAGGGAGTCAGCACGGGTTTGGCGCGTGGCCGGAACACCTGTGAGAGATCGGTTCCCGGCTCCACAACGGTGAAGTAATCCCGGTATCTGGGGTCGTCACGCAGAAATCCCTGGAACCATGCGCTGCGCGCAGAGATGTGATTCACAACAGCATCGAACATCAGGCGGAAGCTCTGCCCCAGGTATTTGACGTCATCCCAGTCGCCAAAACCGGGGTTGACTTGTTTGTAGTCTATGATCGAAAAGCCATCATCCGACGAATAGGGGAAAAAAGGCAGGATGTGGACGGTGCTGAGGACATCGGCGAGATATTCTTGGAGAAACTCTGCCAGGGTTTGGAGGGGCGGCTCACCTTCAGTTTGGACCATATCCCCATAAGTGATCAGGATGGTGTCATGCTCGCTGACCCGGTCTGCGGGGCTGGATGCGGCCAAATCGGGGTGCTGCTCTCGGAAGCGTTCCAGTTTCTCGAGGATGCGTTTCGTCAACGGGCCGGCTTGCTCTTGGCCGTAGATGAATGCCAGGTGGTCGTAAAGTTTCTGTTCAAGTTGGTTCATTTTCTGAATGAGTCCTTTGATTTAGGGAGGGAGGTATACAAGGTAGACGGTAAACAAAGTACATACGGTGAATACCCTGTCTAGCCAGTCTACCTTGTATACCTTGTATACTCTTTCCCGTTCTCGAAGCAGTGCATAAGCTGCTCCAGGTAAATATAAAGTGCATCCATCGAGAAGTGTTTCTTGCCGACTTTAAAATTGTGATCGACGGTTTCTTTGCGCAGGCCTGCGTCAGTGAGGAGTTCTACGGCCTGGTCGGCGGCAGTTTCGATGATCTCGGGACTAATAATCACCAAACCGTGTTCATCCCGACCGGCGATCTCGTTGCCCAGGGAGACAACCCACAGCCCTTTATCTTTGAGGTCAGCCTCGTAGACCGGGTACTCGAACAACAAAAAGGGCAACTTGGCCCTGATAGCCTCGAGCAATTGGTTGCCCCAACCCTCCCACAAACTGGGATAGGTGACAAAGTCGGCGTAGACATAGGTATCCCAGAGGGAGTAAATTTTTTGCCCGTTGCGGGTATCTCGGCGTTCATCGACCAAGTCTTCGATAAACAAGGCCTTTACGCCCATATGCTCCGCTTTTTGGGCTAAAAGAGGTTGATAGCGGCCGGAGACATCGTCCCGGGCATATCCCGCCAGGACAAATACAATTTGACTATCCTCTGTAAATTGCCGCCCATCGTACAGACCTTTTGCTTGGAGTTGGGCGCGGCGCTGTGGAGAATCCAATGCTTTGACGAAATCGATCGCGAGTTCAATCCCTTTGCGGGTCACAATCCGGGTGGCTTGCAAGATGATGATATCGTTTTCCCCCACCCCAATCTGGGATCGAAAATCCTGGTTGTAATCATCGGGTTCCCAGGCGGGAGCGTCGAAGTCGAAGGTGTTAGGAATTATGGTTGACGAAATTCCTTTGCGCGCCAGGAGTTCGCGCTGCCCCAGGCTGTTGATGACCGCATGTTTTATTTTGGGGTCACGCGGAGGGAGATATTTGTCCGCCAGTTCAATGGCTGTCTTATTTGTCAGGGTGACGCCATCGGTCCGCTCCCAATAGAAATCGTGATTGTGGGCCAGGGCCGGGATATCGAATTCGCGCCGCACCCGTTCTAAAGCAATCGCCACTGCCGGGTTAGCGGCCACACACCACACATTTTGAGGGACGATGAAATTGATCTCTTTTTCCAAAATGAATTGGCGGAATTTCTCTTCCAGGATGCTCACCCAGCGATAAAGTTCGGCCTTGTAACCAGCGGCGTCAAAATCGCGCAATTCTTCGAAGGTGTTGTAATTCAATCGCTCGATTTCTGGGATATGATGATACATCTCCTCGACAACGGTCTCAGCCGCAGCCCCATACTTCCCCGCGCAGTAATGCACCGTATGCCCCATATCCTCGAAAACCTGCCGCCATTTATTCATCTCCAGCGAAACGCCGTCAGTGAAGTTGGCAATGTAATGGAAAATTCCGATGTTGTGTTTTTTCATTGGTAATCTCAGTATCAGGGTAAACAGGTAGATAAGGTAGACAGCTGGTTGGCTGACAAATCTTTTTCGGACACGGATTCAACGGATTTAACGGATGGAAAATCATGAAAATCCGTTGAATCCGTTGAATCCGTGAAATCCGTGTCCAATTTCCGCTCCTAATTCGGAAGCAAGAGAGTTTTGTCAGTCAATCAGGGTAGACAGAGTAAAAACGGCAAACACGGTATACAGGTATAAAGGTTGTTTACTTTGTTTCCCCTGTATACCCTGTATACTCTGTATACCCTGTCTACCATCTTTGCTAGAATTCAATCTCTCTTACCTTCATCGTAGCCAAACCAATGGCGTTATCGGCTCCGGCGTAGTACACGTAAATCTCATCGCCGAGCACTACCTGCCCGCAACTGAAGACTACGTTATTAACATGACCGTACAATTCCCAGTCCAATTCGGGTTCCAGAATCGGCTCAGATTGACGGGCGATGACCTTGGTGGGATCATCCAAATCGAGCAGGGCGGCTCCCTGGCGGTAAACATGGTCTTTGCTGACGCCGTGATAGATCAGGAACCAGCCCCCGGGGGTTTTGATGGGTGGGCCGCTGATCCCGATTTTCCCGTTTTCCCAATCCGAATCGGGGAGGTATCTCATCACAACACTGTGATCCTCCCAATTTTGGAGGTCATCCGAGTAGGCGATCCAGATGTCGGGCGGTCGGCGGTGGAACATCACAAATTTGCCGTCGATCTTTTCTGGGAATAGGGAGGCGTCTTTATTGGGTTCATCCAGCATGACGCCGTGCCGCTGCCAGTCGATCAGATTCTTGGAGGTCGCCAGACAGATGCGGTAATCCTCATCGAATCGTCCCCCGTAGCCGGTGTACATCATATAGAAGGTGTCATCGATTTTGACGATGCGGGGATCCTCGGGGCCGCGCAGTTCCTGGGGGACATCGTTCGTCAGGATGGGCTGCTCCAGGCGGTTGAAATGGATGCCATCCTTGCTGACGGCGTAGCCCAGGCTATTGATGTAGGGGCCTTCCTGTCCACCAGAAGAAATGTCCGTGGCCCGGTAGATCATGTGAACCAGGCCGTTGTCAACAATCGCGGCGGCGTTGAACACCGAGGCAGCTTCCCACTGGTTGTCTTTCTTGGGTGAAAAAATAGGATTGTCGGAGTAGCGTTTGAGTTTGATCATTTGTAGGGCCTCATTGAATAGGGGTTTGGGGATCAGGGACTAGGGACTAGGAATCAGGGATCAGGGATCAGGTACAGCAACTCTCGGTATGAGGCGTTTCGGAAAATAGTGCCTCGTAGCCGGGATTTCTATATCCCGAAGTGGCGAGATTTGGAAATCTCGGCTACATGGCTGGTCAAACCGGGAATTGCTGGTAGGCGGGGTTTCCATACCCCGTTCAGGTGAGATACCCTGGCACCGCCCGCCAGGGCAGGTGTGGAAATCTCGGCTACGGACCCTTACTTTTGAAGAGGATACCTGCAAACAAGAATCCGTGCAATCCGTAAAATCCGTGTACAAATTCGTTGTTGATATTTTTGATGAACAACTCTAATTTCTAACAGAATTGATATGGGTGCGTTTCAAATGAGTTGGAGCAAGACATTTCGCTGGTTGAGTATCCGATGCTTTTCCGGCGTACACTTGCGCCGCACGGCAAGTGCAGGTGTCGAAACCAAGAAATGTCGCTTTGACCGAGTAATATCGCTTGATTTCGACACCGTACCTGCGTTCGGTGCAGGTGTACGGGCGACGAAAAACATATCGCCCACTCAATCAGCGCTTTCAAATGAAATGAAACACACCCAATTGGTATTCGGTAAAGTTTGCATGGCTGTCAACTTGACCGGTTTCAATATTGACGGTTGCCAGGGGGATATAAGTATTCATATCTGTAAAACAAGTCAGGTCGAATTTAGAAATGTTGACATCTCCAAATTTTAGATCACGATAGGGTTGGAGAATTTCCCGAATGACCTTCAACTGGCCCCCAGGAGGAGTCGCACAATAGGCCAAACTGATATGACCGGCAAAATTACGCACATCGACTTGGGTGGCCTGCTTAATTTGGCGTTCTAGGCGGAGCATTTTTTGGAGTTCCGATTCCTGCTTGAAGCGCACCAGAGCCGTGATGGTCGAGGTCAGCCCAATGCCGCGTACTTGCGCAGAGATGGCTTCCATTTTCTGCCCCTGGGAAAACGCGTCATGGATTTGGGCACTAACGGTTTGTGCTTCACCCATTGTGCGCGGCACTGAACTGGCCGTGATATCACAAATTGTAATATGAAACGAAGCCGGTTCCAGGAAAGAGAAAACGTGCCCAACGCCGGCGCGCTTGAATTCGGCCTGAATTGTACTTTGCACCGCGCATAATTTTTGATAAAGCCGGGTTTCTGGATCAACCCAGGCGATGCAGGTCAGCCCGTAAAATGGTTTGATCTCTCCACTGGGCGCGAATTTCAAGTTGGCAGGATCAATTTTTATACCGAATGCAGATTCCGTACTCGAAAGGATTTCTCGTTCTCGCAGCCTGTCTTCGTATTCGGTGAGTAGATTTGGCATACCTTTTCCACGCTCACTACGGGCATAGAGCAACATTTTTCGGACACGGATTCCCACGGATTCCACGGATTTTTTTCTTTGTTATCACAGGGTATCCGTGTTCATCTGCGTAAATCCGTGTCCTATGCTTATGTTGTTATTTTCTGATCGTGTTTTGTATATCGATCTGTTGTCAGCCGTAGCGTTAATATCTGATACGGCTTGATCGTGTATTGAAGTTCCGTGCCTTCCACTGGAATTTCTTCCTGATTCTCTTCCAGAATATTCGTACGCCAGACTTCGGCGATGGGGAAGTTGGTGGTCAGGGTGAATGGCCCGCGTTTGCGCTGACTCTCGTACATTCGCACAATGATACCATGACCGTCTTCGGCGCGTTTGATGGTTTCGATGACGATGTTGGGGCGGTTGGTGGAGATTAGAGATTGGAGACTGGAGATTGGAGATTGGGGATTCACCGCGGACGGCTGTTTGTCTTTAGCTGTCGGCGGTCTGCTGTCGGCTGTCGGCTGGTAAACAATCACCGGATCATTCAACGCATACGCCTCACGCACCGTATCCACGCCCCAACTTCCCTGATGGGGGAGCAGGCTGTATTTGAAATTGTGTTCGCCCAAATCCGCGCCAGGATCGGGAGCCGTGGTGCCGCGCAGCAGAGTCAGGCGCATGATGTGGTCGCGGATGTCGTGGCCGTATTTGCAGTCGTTGAGCAGGCTGACACCGTAGCCGCCCTCGCTCAAGTCGACCCATTTTTGGGCGCAGGTCTCGAAGCGCGCCCAATCCCAACTGGTGTTGCGGTGGGTGGGGCGTTCGACATTGCCCCATTGGATTTCGTATGTCGCGGTGGGGGTGAGCACATCTACCGGGAAAGCAACCTTGAGCAGAATTTGGCGTTCCTGCCAGTTGATGTGGGTGTCAAAGTCAAGGCGTGGACTGTTGTGGGTCAGCGAGATACGCTGCGTATAGCCGCTATTCAGGATGCGACGCTTGATTTCCAGCGTGACACGCAGCGGGCCGGCCTCGACCACTTTCACCGAGGTTGCCGCTTCGGCTAGCCACATCTTGTCATCGTAGAAAATGTCGATATCCCAGGCGTCCCAACTTAGGGGCATATCTTCGAAAGCCTGGAATTGGTTGGCGATTGCGCCGGGCGGCAGCACTTCGCGGGCCGCGATTTTGTCGAAGATGCGGGTGATGTCGCCCGCTTCATTCAGCTCAAATCGCAGAAAGTTGTTTTCGAGTAATTCGGGTGAAATGTTGAAAGTTGAAGGTTGAAGGTTGGAATTAGCAATGTCAAATATGTCACTGCGAGGAGCATCATTTTGCGGCGAAGCAGTCTCTTCGTCATCTGAGGGAGATTGCTTCACCCCGAAAAAGCGTTCGGGGTTCGCAATGACATTCGATTTTGCTTTAACAGAGTATGGTGGCAACTCTCCAATATCAACAGTTTTGCCATCAATTTCAACAATTTCATTTCTGGCAAACGATGTCGGGTTGACCACGACGATCTCTGCCCCCATCTTTGCCGCAATAACGGCGAGCGCTTCATCTCGGGCTGCTGCCGCAATCTGGTGTACTTCTGCGTGTTGCTCCAGCGTTTCGGCGTAGACGGGTGCAATCGATGATCCAGGGATGATATCGTGAAACTGATTCAGGCAGACGAGTTGCCAGGCTTTGGTAAATTGGTCGAATGGGTATTGGTAATTGGGGTCTAAGATTGAAGCGTAAGTTGCTAAGAATTCGGCGTCGTGCAGCAGGAACTCGGATTTGCGGTTGGCGCGTTTGACGCGGGCCTGGGTGGTGTAGGTGCCGCGGTGGTATTCGAGGTAGAGTTCGCCGTTCCAGGTGGGCAGGCGGTCGCCGATTTCGGTTTCGAGTTTGCGGAAGAATTCACCCACCTTACCGGTGTGGATTTGCGGCGTGGCCGGGAAGTGGCCCATCTCGCGGATATTTTCGAGCATCTCGCGGGTTGGCCCGCCGCCGCCATCACCCCAGCCGTAGGATATCAGCAGCGGGGGCGTGACGCCGGGTGGCCCGTGGTCTTTGCCCTGGAAATTGAACCAGGTTCTCAGGGTTTGGGCGGGGGAGGCGTCCGAGTTGTATGTGCTGGCGTGGGGGCTGTCCGGGTTTTTGGTGGGGCTGAAATGAGTCAGCACTTTGGTGCCGTCGAGTCCCTGCCACCAAAAAGAGTCGTATGGAAAACGGTTGTATTGGCTCCAGCCGATTTTGATGGTGAAGAAATATTCCAGACCGGCCTCTTTGATCAGTTGGGGCAGGTTCCAGGCGTAGCCGAAAACATCGGGCAGCCACAAAACGGGAGAGTCGACACCCTCGCTGAAATGCTCTCGGAAAAAATTCCGCCCAAGCAGGAATTGACGGGCGAGAGATTCTGGGCCGGAGAGGTTGCAGTCGGCTTCGACCCACATACCGCCAAGTGGTTCCCAGCGGCCTTCGATGATGCGCTCTTTGATGGCCGCGAACAATTCGGGGTAATCGCCCCGGATGTACTCGTAGAGTTGGGGCTGGCTCTGGGCGAAGCGAAACTCGGGGAAATCCTCCATCAGCCGCAGGACGTTGTGGAAGGTGCGGGCAGCTTTCTGGCGGGTTTGCCCGAGGGTCCACAGCCAGGCCACATCGATATGGGCGTGACCGATGGCGGTGATGTCCACGTCCAGCGGCGGGCCAGAGCGCTCAATTCCCTCCCGCAGGATGGCGTGAGCCTGGGGCACGCTTTCGTAAAAGGCGTTTCCGATGGGTGTGCGGATATCGAGGTTTTTGAAAGCTTCGTCGAGGGCGGTGAGCAGGTGGTGGCGGGCGGGGTTGTTTTCATTCAGGTGTTGGCTGATGCCCAGGGCAACGCGTGCCAGGGCGATGAAATCACGTGTCGGCTGGTGTATGCTCACCACTTCGCAGGGGCGCATGAGTAACTTTTTAGCCGGGTCGATTCCCAGGTCGACGCCGCCTGTCCAGCCGTGCAGGGCCAGAGTGTGCTCTTCGTCATCGCAATACTTTGCAGGCAGGATGATTTCCTGGTGGTGGCGGTCACAGGCCGCGAGGGGTTCCCCATCGATGTAGGCCAAGGCTTCGGGATGGGAAAAATCACCGGCGATCCCGATGGGTAAAAATAAAGCTATGGGATCACTTCCCACCCACAAATCCGGGATTGTGAATCTCGTCCTCAGGGTGAAGTTCGTCCGCGGGCCGCCCCAATAGGTGTTGGGGGGAATCTCGTCCCAATTAGAATCATCCACCCCTGAGGCGATGGGAGGAGGCGTCATGGGGCTATCAAGTTTTTGGAAGCGGAAGGGGGGGATGGGCTGGCGTTGTTGGTAAACCTGTTTCTCGATGAACTTAATCCGCCGCGAAATTTTTTCAGAGGTCCAACGAATTTGATGCAGCATGAGTCACCAGAAAAGCCCCCAGGCGATACTGAACCTGGGGGCTTCGAAAGTGGATTAATTCCCGATGATTAGACCTGTGTCCTTATCGAAATAGCGAATGGTGTCTTGTTTGAAGGCCAAATGCACGATTTCTCCGGGAAGCACTTTGGGTTCGGCTTCGGTGACGATTTTCACTATTTTTTCATCCAATTCGATAGCGACAACTTGATGCGACCCCTGCGGCTCGGAGACCAGACAGGGCGCCGAGAACAGGCTCTCGCCTTCAGGAACGAGGGAGATATTTTCAGGCCGGATGCCGAGTGTAAGCGTGTATTTACCGTGTTTTTTTAGGGAGGCTGCAACATCATCGGGCAAAGTCATGCTGAAATGCGGGTTGCTCAAAGATGATGTGCCATTTTGGGCGCCGAGTTCCACATCCATGAAATTGGTGGGTGGGGTACCGATGAAGTCTGCCACGAACTGGGTAGCGCTGCGGTGATAAACATCGTCTGGCGTACCAATTTGCACGACTTCGCCATCCTTCATGATGACGATCCGGTCGGCCATACTCATAGCTTCTGACTGGTCGTGGGTGACGAAGACGGTAGTGGCATGGGTTTTTTCGTGGATGGCTTTTAATTCTGTGCGCATCGAACCTCGCAGTTTGGCGTCCAGGTTCGAGAGCGGTTCATCCATAAGGAAAACATCTGGATAAACTGCGATGGCTCGGGCCACGGCAACCCGCTGTTGTTGACCTCCCGAAAGCTGCGCTGGATAACGTTCGAGCAGCATGTCGATTTTTACCAGGCCAGCCGCCTCTTTGACGATTTTGTCGATTTCGGCTTTGGACTTTCTTTTGAGCTTCAATGCGTAGGCGATATTGTCGTAAACCGTCATGTGCGGCCAGACAGCATAGTTTTGGAAGATCATGCTAATGTTGCGCTTACGCGGCGGCAGGTCGGTGACATCTCGGTCACCTATGAAGATACGACCACCCGTCACCTCCTCCAGCCCAGCCACCATTCTCATGGCGGTAGTTTTCCCACAACCGGAGGGGCCAAGCAAAACGAGAAACTCTCTATCCTGCACTTCGAGATTAAAATTCTTTACGGCGATTACTTTCTTGCCAAATTGTTTTGTGACATTTTCGAGTGTAAGAGTTGCCATCATAATTCTCCTAAACGGTGACTCCGCCCCACATTTGATTGATGTATTTTCTAATAAAGAAGGTGAATATTACTGCTGGCAGGGCCATTACCATACCGCCTGCGGCTGCCAAGTTCACCTGCCCAACAGCACCAAGCACCGTTTGATAGACAATGACGGAAAAGGTGGGATTGAATGTTGTCAAGATAATCGCAGATACCGTTTCGTTCCAGGCTCCCAAAAACGCGTACATAGCTGCGGCTGCCAATCCAGGGAACGCCAGCGGGAGGGTGATGCGAAAAAATGCTTGTAACTTAGTGGCGCCGAAAACCTGGGCGGCCTCTTCCAGTGAGACGGGGATTCCCATGAAAATGCTGGCTGTGATCCAGACAGTGATCGCAATTGACCCGACGGAATAGACCAGGGATAACCCAATAGGTTGGTCGTAGAATCCCATATTAGCCAGGATGATGACCATAGGCAGCGCAATGGCTACGCCTGGAAACATTCTGACGAAGAGCACGCTAAATTTTAGAGCATTTCGTCCTTTGAAGATATATCTGGCGAAAGCATAACCTGCCATACCACCAATGGATAGAGAGATCAGTATGGTCATAGCGCAAATCTGAAGGCTTCTCATCAAAGCAGGTATGGCCTGGCCAGTTCCGGCTACCCTGAAAAAAGTTTGGTAGTTGGAGAGGAGATTTTTGTTGTGTGAGAAATAAACTACATCCTGGGTATCGAGTTTGGCGATCTCCAGCTCGATTTCTTCAATTGTCATAGGCGTAGCCAATTGATATCTCATGTATTCAGATATTTTCTGTAGATCACTTGTATCCTGCACGCTCTTGTATTCTCCATGTACTCTATCGTAAACGCTGAGCAAGTAGCCTCGTTCACCGCGAGTGAACATTAATTCAGTTTTTAGCGCTGGCAATAGAGGCAGGGGGAAGCTATACGCTTCTCTGATAGATAGGAACGACAATGAAACAATGAAGAAGACGGGCAGCAAGAATGCAATCGCGATGCCGCTGATAAAGATGTAGAATGTGGTTGTTTTGGCAAGCTTGAAAATATTAATCTGTTTCATGTTCGTCATGCCGATTCCTCCACGTCCCGCTTGAATGCCCCCGATACTTGGAGATAGGCAAAGGCCACCAAAGACACAATGACTGAAACAATGATCGAGTATCCCATCGCCATTTGATAGCTGATGTCTAAGCCTCTTACTTCTTTGTGATAGAAAACAATTCTTTCAACCAGAATTGGCATTCGAGAGAATCCAAGCAAGAAGACCACAATCAGCCATATCTGGATCGCTGAAATAATCCTTAATATCATCGCTGTTTGTATCGTCGGTTTGAGCATAGGAAGCGTGATTTTCCTTAAAACAGTGATGAAACCTCCCCCGAAAACAAAGCCAGCTTCTTGGGTTTCTTCTGGTATGTTTTGCAGCCCTGCCAGCAAGATAATCATTACCGATGGAATGACTTGCCAGGCATCGATGAAAATCACTATTGCCAGCAAGGTATACTCAGAGCCTGCCAGCCAATAGATTTTCTCGCCCTCTGCAAGTATCCCAAGATAATATAATAGACTATTCATCCACCCGTGTGCGGTCAACCCTGTGATCCACATAGCTCCTGCTGCGGCTGCTGGGAGTGCCATAGGGATCATGGCCAGGAACAAGAATATTCCTGAGCCGGCGAATTTTCTGTTGATGATTAATGCCAGGAACAATGCTAAAATAAATTCAAGAGTAACAGAAAAAACAACGAGTATGGCCGTATTTCTTATTGCAGGAAGGAAGGCTTCGTCGTTGAAGACCATCGCAAAATTTTGAAGCGTAAAGTAGCCGCTGGCATCCGTAAAACCTCCGATGACGGAGACGAGCACCGGCCGAAACCAGAAGGCGGCGTAATAAAGAACGACGGGAAGAATGAGTAAGTAGGGAATTGCTTTTCCCCAGATATGTCTAAGTGTTTTTGTTGTTACCATAGCCGACACCTTTTGTGCTCAACTTTCGAAATAGGGCCGGGAAAGGAAATCCCCTTCCCGGCTCTATCATATAGTATGAACAGAAGACTAGCTGCGCATTAGTGGGCTATTCTGATTCTAGTAGTAGACCATCAATACATGCTTGAGCGGTATCTAGTCGTTCTTGGGTGACGTCAAGGCCAGGTAAGATCGTGTCTTCAAAGACATCGTCGAAACATTGCTTGACAGCGCCCCAGTCCTGATACAGGTATCCGGGAACGCCGGAGACAACGCCATTTTCAAGAACCAATACGGCCATGTTGATGACTTCATCAATGGCTTCGTCGCCCAAGTAGTCCATAGCTTCAAGCACGGGCGGAATGAAGCCGCCGGTGCCCTTAGCAATCTTCACCTGGATATCGGGGCGGGTCAGGTACTCGAGGAACGCCACTGCCAGATCGTAGTTCGGAGCGCCCTTCAAGATGGCGTATCCGCTGACACCCGCGATGGTGCCGATCCCTGCCGGGCCGCCGGGGGCTGGGGCCAGGGTGTACTGGGTTGGATTGGAGTCGTAAACCTGTCCAGCGCGGGCATTGTGGAACACAGTCAGCCAGGATTCTTCGCGCATCATCGGGTCGACGCAGGAGTCGATGTTCAAGACGGTGGGCACGAAACCGTCCGCCTTACCAATGGTCTCCCAGATACCCCAAGCTGAAGCCGCAGCTTCAGAGTTGGCATCGGGGAAGGCAGCACCGTAGGACAGCGCCGAGCCGCCGAACTGGTAGACCCAGGATTTCATGGGGATACCGGTGATGCAGACTTTACCTTCGCCTTCACCTTCGGCGATATTGACGGCCCATTGTGCATACTGTTCCCAGGTAATGGCACTCATGTCCACGCCATCGGGAACGTAGGGCAGCGCGTTGTTGTTGGCCAGCAGCAGGTAAACGTCTGCGCCTACAGGTAAGAAGTACTGCTGCCCATCACGGTTTGTGTCACTCTCGAAGGCGGGGCTGAAGTGCCGATCGTCCCAGCTTGCCACGATGTCGGTCAGATCTTCAACATAGTCAGCATCGAGCCAGTCGGGCATCTTGCCGTTGTGAGCGCAGATGATATCGGTGGTGACGTGGTTAGTTGTTTGCTGGATTTCAGCTCTTTCGAGTTGGGAGTCATCATCCAAGATTTGGAAGTTGATGGATACGCCATGTTCTTCCTCGAAAGGCTTGATGATCTCGTTGATGAAATACTCTTGCTCGCGGGGCGGGCTGAATAAGCGGGAGGTGAAGACCAGCGTCTTGGTGGCTACTTCCACTTCGACTTCCTTGACGACTTCAACTTCCTTCTCTACCTCTACCTCGACCTCTACGGTCTCGATAATGGTCTCGCCTTCTTTCTCAACGACCACGGTTTCGATAATCGTTTCAGTAATCGTTTCAGGCTGGCATGCGGTAAGCAATACGGCTGCCAGAAGGGCGATAAGCATCAAAATTGAAAGTTTCTTCATGTTTCTATCTCCTATATCACTAAAGTACTTGTTTTTATGGTTCGATTTTGAACGGTAATTATTGTTGATATTAGTATAGAAATTCCAATAGCACCTCCTTTTTACACTAAGGCGTTTCAACCAGTTGACCTCCACAAGATTGTCGGATGACAAGTGAAGGCATTAATATAATTTGCTCCTCTTCTAAAAATTCCCCCTGTATACGTTTGATGAGCATTTCGCAAACCATTCTCCCGATTTTGTAAACGGGTTGGTGAACCGTTGTCAAAGGGGGATGGGAGTGCTCTGCCATTGGGGTATCGTCGAACCCGGTAATTGCAATATCTTGCCCCACCCGAAGACCCTTTTCTTGGGCAGCGCTAATGGCCCCAATTGCCATAAGATCGTTGCTGGCCACGATTGCATCAGGAGGCTCAGGTAAATCGAGGAGAATATTGGCTTGAGCGTAACCACCATTTTGGGTGAGATCGCCAATAACAATCAGATGATCATCTTGTGGCAGATTGTTGGCGCTTAGTCCGTCAAGAAATCCCTTTAAACGGAATTCTGCAAACATTAGATTTTCGGGAGCAGCAAGATAGCTGAAGCGTTCGAAACCTCGTTCGGCCAGGTGATCCACCATCAGGCGCATGCCAATTTCACTGTCTTCGTCAACATAGGGAAAATTACAGGGGCTTTGTGTCCTACCGAATGCTACGAAAGGGAATTCTGCTTTGCAAAGATATTCGATCCGGGCATCTTTGCAACGGGTGCGGACGATGATGAAGCCATCAACCCTGCGGCCTTCCACTAATTTTTTATAGGCATCGAGTTCTTGTTCTCCCGGCGGTTGGGTAGAAACTAACAGGTCGTATCCCATTTCGGCGGCCTGGTTGCCAATACCAGCCAATATTTCACTGAAATATGGATCTGAAAACCGAGGGCCAAACGTGGGCAGGACAAAACCGATAGTGTCGGTTCTTTGCTTTTGCAACCGTTGGGCTAAGATATTAGGGGTGTAGCCCAGTTCATCAGCCAAGCGGCGAACCATCGCTTTGGTTTCAGGGCTGACATCGTTGTAACCATGCAAAGCGCGTGAAACTGTGGTTACAGATTTTCCCACCTTTTTAGAGATGTCTCTGAGAGTTACAGCCACAGCATTTCCTCGAAAAGTGACTTGCAGATTAGTGTGGAAGTTTGATTATCGCTCTAAAAACCAAAACGTTTTGGTTAAGAAACATTGTAAACCAAAACGTTTTGGGAGTCAAGGAAAGAATCCCCCGACAGAAGAATCCCCCAGGAAAGAATCCCCCGACAGAAGAATCCCCCGATAGGCTGAAGTTACACGGGTTGAATGCAGTCTGATGTGTCGTTACTGGGGCTGTTGACCAGCCTCGATACCGGGTAAGCCTCCATTCCCTCCGATGGGTAGGGCTGGAGAATGTGTTGCAATTGCCGAGGGGTTTTATCAGCCGGGTCAAGCCAGAGTTCGTAGGCGGATTCCGGCAAAATGACCGGCATCCGATTATGGATGGATTTCATCAACTCGTTGGGTTCAGTGGTGATTATGGTAGTCGAGAGTATCTGTGACCCATCCGGGGAGTGCCAGTCTTCCCAAAGCCCGGCAAAGGCGAAGGGGGAGCCTGATTTGAGACGAATGTAGTTTGGGATTTTGATTTTACTCCCCGTGACCTTTTGCCACTCGTAGAACCCATCTGCCAAAATCAGGCAGCGCCGCCGCCGGTAAGCTGACCGAAAAGATGGTTTCTCTGCCAGCGTCTCCGACCGGGCGTTGATCATCCGGCTGCCGATGGAGGGATCTTTGGCCCAAAATGGCACCAACCCCCAGGTGAAGAAATCCAGTTTATTTTCCCCATTATTAGTCACTACTGGTACGCCCTGTGTCGGGGCAATATTGTAGCGCGGTGAGAAATCCGCATTCCCAAAATTTACCCAACAGAAAGCTTCTTTCAAATCTGCCGGGTCTATGGTCAATGTGAAACGTCCACACATATTTGTTTCCTCCAGTTGTTTCTCACTCTTAAATCGCAATATCGCAAAAGTCGCACATTATCTGATGGAAGACCGATGGAAGACCGAAGACCGAAGACGGCAGACGGCAGACGGCAGACCGCAGACCGCTGAAATCGGGCAATTGGGGACTGTTTCACATTGCTGTGCGTGTCTCTGTCGTTGCGTTCCCGCAGGGGAGCGGTCGGCAGTCGGCGGTCGGCGGTCGGCAGTCGGTAGTCGGAAGTCAGCGGTCGGTGGTCGGCTGTCAGCTGTCGACCGTACCGCCCTAAATCAAACCGCCAACGCTAATTTCGCGTTGGCGGTTGTGTTGTCGGGATGGAGGGATTCGAACCCACGACCTCGCCGACCCGAACGGCGCGCGCTAGCCGGACTGCGCCACATCCCGATATGGTATAGATTATAACGTACCCCCCCAACTTTGACAACCTGATATTCAAAACCTGATATTCAAAACAAAACCGCCGAGCAGGTAACCCGGCGGCACCCAGAGTGACCTCCTTAGTGCTGCTGCCTCTCGGCCCTGACACGGTTCGAAGGTTTCTGCCGCGCCGGACCCGCCCAGCGGTCGGCCTGAAGGATACCTCAGGAGCAGAGGCCTGTCAACTCTTTCTAAGCCCCCGCAGTGTCACACCGGCGATGATTATGGTGACAATTAATATCGCGCCGATTATCAGGCCAAAAGTTGGACTCCCTGGGCCAGGGATCGGTACGAGCATAGAATCAGCCGGGTTTGCACCTGGTGATACCGCCGCGGCTATGCTGATCCATAGACCGACCAACACAATGAAAATGAATACGAAATTGAGCCAACGCGGGAGATTTGGTTTCATAGAGTTGATTAAACCACAGTGCGCAAAATCGAATATACCAAATTCATTCATATTGCGTGCAGGCTTCGTACAACGCCTCCACCGTATCCCTATCCTCCCCAAACCGACACCTGGACTCACGCAAATGCTCATAGTACTTCCCGGTCACCTGCCCGCCGATGGGTTCCGTTGCCAGCCACACGGGAGTCTCGGCCCCTTGGTCGGGGGAGGCGTGGCCGCCGAAGCCCAGGTTGTTGCTCAGTTGCGAGTTCACATCACCTGGGTGGCAGACGTTGACCGTGACCCCGTGGGGTTTTAGCCGTTCGGCAAAGGCCACTGTCAGCATCCGGTTGGCCTGCTTGGACTGGCGGTAGGCCGTTCCATTGCTGTATCGGCGGCGCTTGAACTCCAGATCGTTGAGGTCGAGGTCCCCGGCCCAATAGCTGGCAACATTAACCACCCGCGACGGTGCCGAGAGTATTAGATGTTCGCTGAATGCTTGCATCATCCAGAAATAACCTAACACATTGGTCGCCAATTGCAACTCGATGCCCTCGGGCGTTTCCTGGCGCGCCCGCGGAGTCACGGCGGCATTGTTGACCAGCACGTGCAGCGAGCCACGCCAGCGGTCCGCCAGGGCGTAGATTTCAGCGCGGCGGGAGAGATCAGCCAACTCGTAGCCGACACTTGTGTTACCCGTGGCCTGAATGATTTCTCGGACACTTCGTTTGGCTTTCGTCTCGTCACGTGCAACGATGACAATTTGGTACCCCTGCGCCGCGATTTGCCGGGCGATAGCTTTGCCGATGGCCCCCGTTGCGCCGGTCACGAGAGCAACTTTGGTTTCGCTTGGATTAGACATAGTGCGACCTCCTGCCGCGAAATGATTTGAAATACCTTCCAGGTTTTCGCGAGGTGCTTGAAAAGGTTGGTGGAAATCTGGAAGGTCTGGTACTAAAACCCTGCGCTCTTTGCGTGCTCTGCGGTAATAAAATTGAATGATAGCACAATTTCAACGCCTCAACGCACACGTGACATTTTGCATCTGTCAGCCCAAAGTAGAGATGTCCTGTTTCTCCCAAGTTAAAATGTCCTGTTTTCAGATTTTCAAACCAAGAAAAAAGGACAGAGGAAAAATGGACGAACTACTAACAATGAGCAAA
>JBDRGC010000190.1:0-7297 GCA_043818215.1 Chloroflexota bacterium
TCAACCCACTCCCGAAGAGGCAGTCGCGTTGGTTGCTTCTCGTCTGGTCAACCGCACCCGCTCCCGCAAGAGCCGCTTGAAACGCCAGAAAGCATCATACCAAGCTCTCGCACCGCCCTAATTTAATGTGCCATTGTCAAACTAAGGTTTGCGCACTCAGTGTTGTCCAGTAATTCCCCTACTTTTTGGAGATGATACCAAAAAGCCACCCTCAGAAGACGAGGGCGGCTTTAGCGATACGGGGCGGGATTCTTTTCAACGATACGGTTGAACGCTTTGGATCAATTCGATGTTTGACCGATGCCATTCATTGACCAGTTTCTGGACATCAACATCCCGCTCCGCCGCCATTTTGTTCATAAAGTCATCCACATCAGGTTCGAGATAGACTGGAAAGCTAAACACAGCCCCAGGGCGGTAGAACTTACTGCGTTCGCCTTTTGAAAAATCATATTCAGCATTCCTAACGAATTTATAACGCAATCTTCATTCGGGAGCAAAAAGATTATTTCCAGAGCAACATCTCTTTATAATCCTAACTCTTGTCTCAATTGCTGGGACGAGATGAGTGTTTTCTCCCGAGACAGATCACTCATAAAAGTCATGAATTCAGGGTTGTTTTTCAATATTTCTGCTTCCAGATCAAACTCATCTACTGGCCAGATTGCAAACGTCTTCCCAGCACCGTGGCGCAAGATAACAAGTTCGCGATCCGCTAATTCCATGACTTCGTCTAATGTAGGTACAGTCCTTTCGATTTCTATTACCTTCATAACTCAAACTCCTTGCCGCCGACATACAGTTTGTTATGTTCCTTGTGTCCAACTGCCTTGATCTTTATGATTCCACTTCTCCCTTCAAGAATATACTACACACGGTCACAATGTCACACTTTGGAAGCACTGAAATAGGACGCGGACGAGCACGGAATAACGCGGATAAAGAACTAAAAAAAATCTGCAAGCGTCAAAAGTACCTTAAACAATATGTCATTGCGAATGGAACGCAGTGGAATGCGGCAATCTCCATCTCGCTAAGGAGGAGATTGCTTCGCCGGAAAAGCTGGCTCGCAATGACTTATGTTCATGTTTTTGTTGACCAGTACACAAAACAAAAAATCCGCGCTTTTCCGCGTCGCGGCGTCCTATAAAATGGTACTTTATGCCCGTTGTCAGTATAACATCGTAAAAGACAAGATATTTTCCAGCTTGCGATAAGCGCACACATGATCAGATGCAGCTTGTGTATATACGATTTCAAATAGCATAACATCCCTTCGATTTCAAGTTACGTGGCGCAATAATTATAACCTGAAACCAATATTACCGTCCTTTTTTCATGCGGCCCATGAAACCTACATCCCGCTTACTCCAGCGCCTTCTCCATCAACTCTTGGATGCGGGGCAGCATGGAGGCCGGGTCGGGGTGCAGGCCTTCGATGAGCAAGGCGCTTTCGTAGATTTGTTCGATGATAGTCTTGCTCAAATCATCATCTGCGGGGAGGGCACTCAGTTTCGTCAAAATGGTATGCCGGGGGTTGAGTTCCAACACTTTCTTGGGGACTTCGTAATCGCGATCCATGAGACGATAAACCCGCTGCATTTCTTGGCCCATCGTCCCCTCGGGGTCAACCAGGCGGGCGACGGAGTCCGTCAGGCGGGCGGTGGAGCGCACATCGGTGAGTCGCTCACCCAACTGGCTTTTGAAGCGTTCCGTAAGGGAGGCGAACTCGTCGTCGGGGAGGGCCTCGGGCTGAGATTCGTCCTCCGGGGTCACATCAGCAGCCGGCAATTCCAGGTCGGAGGCCGCCACGTTGACCAGGTCGAAATCCCCAAATTTACGCAGTCCCATCAGCATGAACGGGTCCATCGGGTCGGCCAGGGTTAACACTTCGTAACCATGATCCCGGAAAAAGTCGAGGTGCGGGCTGCGGGCCACTGACCGCTCGTCATCGCCGAGGATATAGTAAATCACATCCTGGCCGGATTTCATGCGCTCGACATAATCGCCGAGGGAAGCCCAGGATTCGGTGTGCGTGGTGGTGTGGAAGCGCAGCAGCGGGGCCAGGGTTTCGCTCTCGAAAGGTTCGGCAGCAATGCCTTCTTTGATGAAGACACCAAACTTGTCCCAGAATTTAGCATAAGTTTCCGGCTCTTTTTCGGCCAGGGTTTTGAGTTTAGTGTTCACCTGGTTGGTGAGGATTTTCTTCAAGCGGGCGATGACCGGGCTGGCCTGGATGGTCTCGCGGGAGACATTAAGGGGCAGGTCTTCGGTATCGACCACGCCCTGGATGAAGCGGTAGTGGCGGGGGAGCAGGTCGGTGCTGTAATCCTGGATGAGCACCTTGCGGACGTAAAGTTTGAGGCCGTCTTCCTTGCGGACGGAGAGCATACCCCGCTCTGGGCTGGCTGGGAGATACAGCAAGGCGTAAACCTGGAGCGGTGCATCGGCGACGTAGTGGATGTGGGCCAGGGGTGACTCGAAATCGAGGCTCAGTTGCTTGTGGAATTCGGTGTAAGCCTTGTCTTCGGTTTCGTGGGGCGACTGCCGCCAAAGCGCGGTCTGGCGGTTGGTCTGTGCCTCGCTCTCGCCGACGTAGATGGGGTAGGCAACGTAATCGGAATGTTTTTTGACGATTTCGCGCAACCGGAATTCTTTGGCAAAATCGGCAGCGTCTTCTTTGAGTTTGACTTCGATACTCGTGCCTCGCTCGGCTTTGTCTGCTGGGCCGACGGTGAAGGTGTCTTCGCCGGTAGCGTACCAGGTGGCAGCCTCAGCTTCGGGCTGGTAGGAACGGGAGGTTACCCGCACCCACTCCGCCACCATGAAAACGGAGTAGAAACCGACCCCAAATTGGCCGATGACGTCCACCAGAGCCTGCTGGTTGTCTCCTTCTTCGGTGGCTTCGATAAACGCTCTGGCTCCCGATTGGGCAATGGTTCCCAGGTTTCGGGTCAGCTCATCCTGGGTCATACCGATGCCGGTGTCGCTGATGGTGATGATTTTCTCATCTTCGTCCACTGTCAGACGGATAGCGAGTTCAGCGTCCGGGTCGTGGACCTGGCGCTCGGTGAGGGAGACGAAGTGCATCTGGGTGAGGGCGTCCGAGGCGTTGGAGATAATCTCGCGCAGGAATATCTCACGCTCGGTGTAGAGGGAGTGGATGAGGATATCGAGCAGTTGTTTGATTTCGGCTTTGAAGGCGATGGGTTGGGATTCGGTCATGGGGTTCTCCTGTGGGTGAGAGTCAGCGAGTCAGCGAATCAGCGAATCAGCGATATTGTTTTACCGCAAATTTGTAGGTCGAATTTGGAAATTCGTCTTACAGTTTTACCGCGAAAATGTAAGAAACGTGTAAGAAAGCGATCTGCATATCCCCCAAGTTATTTATCATCTGCGAATTCGGTATTTATTTCTATCTAGTATAACCAGCGTTCGAGCAAGTTTGCCCTGAGAAACATCAACGAGAAAACCTTTCAAAACGCCGTGGACTTGTGCCATAATACTCGGTCGGATCTTCAGAACAATAACACCTTGATGATCGCGCGGAGGATACCGCCGCACATCACTAAAATCCAGGTCGAGCGTAATCAATACCCGGTTCTGTTGGATGGCATACGCGAGCAATATCTCATCATCTTCCCCAGCTATAGATGTTAAGATAATGCTTTTGACTCCGCTTACCCAGATGTCATTGCGAACCGACGCTTTTCGGTGAAGCAATCTCCTTCTCGCCAAGGATGAGATTGCTTCAGCGGTAAAGCTGCTTCGCAATGACAGGCTGAATCAAAATCTTTTTCTTAAAGTCTATAAACCAACTTCTTGTGCGGTTAGTACATCATGCCCCCAAGCACGTAAGGTCTCTGTCGTGATACTGTAAACGCACTCATCAACGAATATTCTCACAATGCGGGAACCCCTAAGACGAAGTGAATCTCCTCCCCATCAATCACGGCTCTAGCATATTTCAGACAGGCTCGTAAATCGTCACCTGTCAGGTGAGGGTAATAATCTCGCAGAACATCTCTAAACGAGAGACCATCTTCCAGCAAGTCTAGAATCATAGATACGGTTATCCGCGTACCATTGATAACGGGCTTGCCGCCAAAGATATTAGGGTTACTCACAATTCGGTCCGTCGTCATAATCTAACCTCACATACTCATCACCAACAATTATTCTTCTATTATACACTCAATGTCATTAAGTTAAGGAAATACCAGCGCTGATTGAGTAGCGGAGGCATGCATTTTGTGCCGGAGCGTACACCTGCACTTGCGTTACGGTGCAAGTGTCGAAATCAAGCGGACTCTAGTTAAGAATATGCTTTGCCAGACCCGTTTGGTTTCGACACCGTACCTGCGTTCAGTGCAGGTGCGCAGTGCCTGCATAGGTATACGGTTCTCCGCAAGCTCCGAACCTACTCAACCGGCACCCTCGTTTCACTAACTTAATGACATTGATTATACACTATTGACAAAAAAGCCACCTTTTCTGTGCCGATGATCTCCTACTTATGAGTATACATCATGTGAATACCATCTAGACATAAAAAAGCGGGTGCATATAAAAACATGCGCCCGCTTGTCTAATTTCGCCCGCTGGCCCAAATCTCAAGCCTGTGCGGGGTGTTTGCTGCGCCGGAACCAATGCTGCCATTCGCGGTTGTGCCAAACCACCAGGATGGGGGAGGCGTTGAAAATCGAGGAATACGTGCCGCTAACTAGCCCTATCATCATGATTAAAATAAAGTGCCGGATAGTGCTGCCGCCAAATAGAAACATTGCCAGCAAGGTCAGGAAAATCGTCAATTGGGTATTGATAGAACGCGCCATTGTTTGCACGACAGAACGGTTGACTACACTGTCAAAGGATTCGCGGCGATACTTAGTCTCGTTTTCACGAATACGGTCGAACACAACAATGCTATCGTGAACCGAGAAGCCAATAACAGTCAACAAAGCCGTCAAAAAGAGAGCGTCCACCTCCCAACCCCAAAAGTGGCTGATGATAGCCTGCATCCCAAACACTACAGCCACATCGTGCAACATGGCAATGATGGCGCTGATTCCGTAGCGATGAGCATCTCGCACGCCCCGGAAAGCATACCAGATGTAGATCATAATAAACGCAGAAGCCAAAGCTACCGCACCCGCGGCCCGGGTGGTCACTTCCTGGCTCACGGTTGGCCCTACACTATCGAAGCGCAGCATGGTGGTAGAAACTCCAAACTCTGTTTCCATAGCCGTGAGTATCTGCCGATTGGTGGCATCATCTATGTGTTCAGTACGAATCATCAGGATATTGCCTTCCGAGGAACGCGGTTCCGCCTCGGGGAAACCATGTGCAGCGTAAAGATCGCGTACAGCCTGCAAGGATGGCATGGGGCCTGATTCTATCCGCACCTCCACCAGACTGCCTCCGGCGAAGTCCACCGCCAGGGGCAAACCCCAAACGGCCAATGCAATTATTCCTGGAATGATCAATGCAAGTGAGATTCCAAAATATAAGTAACGTTTTCCAATAATGTCCATTAGTGTCTCCTTTGGTATCATCTCAAAATAATAGAGGGCAGAGGGTAGAGGGTAGAGGGTAGAAGCCCATTTTCATTCTTGTAGTGAATGAAGTTCATGACACCTTCTTTAAAAATGGGGGAGAAGATACTCCATAAGTACTCAGCCAGCCCCCCTGACCCCCCAACCTTGGGGGGAATCTGTATTACTCAGCTCAATTTTGGAGAGAACCCGTGTTGCTCCCCCCAGGAGTGGGGGGCAGGGGGGGCTGGCTGAGTACTTACGATACTCCTGTTTATATGCCAAACCAGCGGCGGTGATCAGCCAGCCGGATATTATCCATTATCACGTGCAGGAAGACGCGGGTGACAATAATCGCAGTAAAGAGGCTGACTCCCACGCCCAGAGCCAGGGTCACTGAAAAGCCTTTGACAACGGTGGCTCCAAATGCGCTCCCAAACCAGAACAAAACTCCACAGGTGATCAAAGTCGAAATATTCGAATCCCGAATAGAAGGCCAGGCCCGGTCCCATCCCATTTCAATGGCCGCGTCCATACGCCGGCCAGCGCGCAACTCTTCTTTCATCCGTTCGAAGATCAGAATATTGGCATCCACCGCAACGCCAATGCTCAAAATAAAACCTGCAATGCCGGGCAAGGAGAGCGTCACCGGAATGAGCTTAAATAGTGCAAACGTGATAGCTATATAAACCACCAACGCCAGGTCTGCAATCAAGCCCGGCAGTCGATAGTAGGCAATCATAAATATCACCACCAATCCGAAGCCGATCAACCCGGCAATAAAACTTTGCCGCAGCGAGTCTTCCCCCAGGGATGGGCCAATGGTGCGGCTCTCTGCTACTTTCAATGGAATAGGGAGAGAGCCATATCGCAGTTGAACCGCCAGGTCTTGAGCGCTCTCGGCGTCAAAATTCCCCGAAATCAATCCCTGACCATCCGGGATAGAGCTTTGCACCCTGGGAACTGAAATCACTTCCTTGTCCAACACAATCGCCAGGAAACTGCCCACATTTTGGGCTGTATAGTCCCGGAATATCTTAGTGCCTTCGCTGTCTAATTCAAACGCTACCGTATACTCGCCTAGCTCGTCGCGGCGGCTGCCCACCGCCTTGAGAGAACTCCCCGCCATAATCGTGTGATATACCCTCGCTCCTTCAGGAATATCATCAGGCACAGCAGGATGATCGGTGACGATACTCATTCCTTCCATCGCTTGGGCGTCCTGAGACTCAATAAGCCCCATATCCACAAACTCCAACTGGCCCATCTCGCCCAATACCGCTAGAGCTTTCTCCGGGGCTGTCTCGCCGGGCAATTCGACAATGATGCGCCGAGGGCCGGCTTGTTGAACGAGAGCCTCCCCTACGCCCAGCATACCGTTGGCCCGATTGTCGATAATGATACGCGCCGTATCCATCGACTCGGATGAAATTTCCACACCTTCCGCCACATCCGCTTCCAAGAGTGCCTGGACGCCGCCCACCAGGTCCAAGCCCAAGTGCATACTTATGGTGCGCCCTGCTACTTCTATCGGCTCTGCAGGTATTGCAATCAACAAAGCCACAATCACAATAGGTAGGATATAAATCAGCCGACGAGTATATTTTTTCTTCGATGACATAGTGTTCTCCGTATATTAGTTTTCATCAGAGCCTGTCAGCTCCAACTTGCTTCCGCCAAAGCCGCAAAAAAAACCCTACTGCGCCGTGAAAGCAGTAGGTTCCGGGTGATAAAGCCGACCCTGGCAAAAACAACAAGTGTAT
>JBDRGC010000191.1:0-2745 GCA_043818215.1 Chloroflexota bacterium
GCGCTGAACGGTTCGTCCAAGACCAGTACGGTCGGCTCGGTGATCAACATCCGACAGATCGCCGCGCGCTGGGCCATCCCTCCCGACAACTCGTTGGGGTAGACCTGTTCGAAATCCTGCAGGCCGACCAGTTCGAGCAAGGCCTTGGCATCGCCGTACTTGGCCAAGGCGGCGCGCTTTCCCTCGCGTATCTCGATCGGAAGGACGACATTTTCGATCGTGGTTCGCCAGGGGAAGAGGGTGGCCTGCTGAAACATCATCCCGATGTCCCGCCGCGGCCCGGTCACCGGTTCGCCGGATAGCACCACGCTGCCTTCTGATGGCGACAGCAGCCCGGCCATGATTTTGAGCAGCGTCGATTTCCCGCAACCGCTCGGGCCGATGATCGCAGAGAAGCCCCCCTCGGTCAAGCTCAGGTCAATATTGTCGAGCGCATGTACGTTGCGCCTGGCGAAGGTTTTGCTTACCCCGAGCAATTCGTAAACCGGCCGGCCAGGGAGGCCGGCCGGTGAACACGCAACTTCCATGGACATTATTATTTACCATTCCATATCTTGATGAACTTATTGGTATAGGCTGCTTCCAGGTCCGGGAGGGGGGCCTTCAGAGCGCCCGATTCGACTTGCCCCACGTGCCAGAGCTTCCACCCTTCCGCCGGCTGGTAGCCCCAACCTTTCGACAGATCCAGCGGTGTTTGGCGCTCGATGACCTTGTCGAACAGTGCGTTGGCCAGGGCGGTGTCCTCAGCCTCCTGCGGGTTTCCCTTCTTGGCATCCTGGAGAACCTTCTCCCGGTTGGCCGGGACCTTACAAAACTCGGCCGCACGGACAATGGCTCGGCCGAACCCCTCGATGACCTGCGGGTTTTCCTTCATGAAGGAGGCCAACGTGGCGAAGCCGTTGCCAAAATAGGCGAGATTCTTTTCAGGCGTGATCTCGCGTAGCATCAGGCCCCGGGCATGCATGATCGCGGCGTCAGGTACCCCGGCGGCGTACGCCTTGATATCCCCGCGCAAAAAGGCTGCAGCCGCCAGCCCACCGTCGCCCACGGGCAGGAACGTATAGTCCTTACCCTCGACCATGCCCGCTTCATTCAGTATGGGGCGGACGAAGGTCACCTCGCTGCCGTCCGCGGTGCCGACACCGATCACCGTCCCCTTCAGAGCACCGGCTTCGTTGTAGGATGATTCTTTTTTCACCACGAGGCCGAACAAGGCTTTCGGGTAGAGATTGTAGATAAAGACGACGTCCACCCCCCGCGCACGCGCGTACAAGACGGGACCGGGACCGGGAGCGCCGATTTGCGCCTTGCCGGCTGACATGGCCTGGAGCACCTGGGACGAGCCGTCCACGGCCTCGACGCTGATCTCCAGGCCTTCGTCTTTGAAATAGCCTTGACCGATGGCCACGTGCAGCGGAATCCAGGTGATGGCCGAGGGGTGGGGGACCGCGACCGTGATTTTGGTGAGAGACGCCGCCTGGGTTTTGTCTGCCCCCCAAGGTGAAAATGCCATAATGACAGCCAGGATGAGAACTACACCGGTTAGAGTTCCATTCTTCATGATCCTGTTCCTCCTTTCGAGTGAGCGTTTAAGTAAAGTGAAATAAAGTGGGTCGATTACTTCCAAAAGTGCTAAAAACCTTGACGCTATCCCTCAAGGCCACTTACTTGTTTGAAGATTATTGCAGCACTCCCCTTGGGTGTCAAGTCAAAGTTTTGCGGCGGTTTCCCACCTTTATTTGCTTCGCAGGTGAGCGAAACATCGCTTCTGTATCAGCGGATTACCCCCTGATTGCGTGGAGTGAATTCAAATTGTCAAATTTTACGGCGATCCTTCAAGTCAACCGCGTAACGATTGAAAGCGACCCCTGTCATGAAATGCATTGAAATCGATCGGCGTAAAAGACTCCAGGACGAGCCCAATACCGGGCACATTTCCTGCCGATACTATAAAAAGCACTCCAAGTTCTCTGGAAAGGGTGTCTAAGACGTATGATAAGCCCTTGATGTAACCACCAAGCAATAGGGCCAAATCTTTCAAATACCGAACCACAAGATATTGGGTTGGGGTGTTTCAGCCTAAATTCTAACAATTCATCAATTCCATTGAATCTTTTGATGTAAGATTCGTTCTGTACATCGCAAGTTTTTGAGGGTACCGAAAAGTTATGATTCCGATTCTAGGAATATGGACAATTTGGCATCTATCAATTGTTGCGATGTACTGGAGAAACCTAAATTCTGAAAAGTGTTTTAATTCTTCACGATTTATTTCGTAAATCTAACTCACCGGGGATCGTAACTGGCAATCCACGCATTCATTAAACGCAATAGTGAGGAAAGCTGAAGTGTCCGTTTGACCGCGATATGGATATCTCAAGTTTGATCGGCAGCCGCTTTTAACTGCCATCCAAATCCCATTTCGGCTAAACAACATGTAGTGCGCTTTTTTCTTGACAAACAACCACCCTTTCACCATACACTATCGCATAGAAAGCAAGATCTTATCCCTATCCCTTTCTATTACGGCAACGATGAATACCTTGTTGAAGAAGGAGATTGTTTGGATTTTGACTCTTCGGTTCCGCATAAAGTTGTAGCGGCAGCTGAACGAAAATCCACTCGACGAATTTGTTGGGTTTCGCTCTTTGATCCGTCGCCGACGGATTTGTGAGCCCCTATAATTCGCAGATTGGGTTGAGGGAAGAAACCCAACATTAATCCCGCCGGGGCGGGGCTCAATCC
>JBDRGC010000192.1:0-6662 GCA_043818215.1 Chloroflexota bacterium
GGACGCCTCGCCGTCCAATTCCTGGCCAAAGAAATCGGTATGCGGACTGTTTCCGAAGAGAACCCGAATTCGGAAATACAAGTTTATGTTGACTGGGCGAAAGCTCAGAAAGCCGGTGAACTGACAGAAGCCATCGCAAAGTACAAAACCGTTGAGCCAAGCATAGAATACCCAGGAGGCAGCAAGCATGGCACAGCTATCATTTTGAGCGGCCTCAATCAAACCTGGGATACCAATGATATTACAGAATTAGCCAAAGAGATTTGGCCTTTGCAGCCCCCTTTCCGAGCAGCAAAAGGAGGAATTCCTCAAGAAGGAGCATTCACAGTCAGCAATTCCCGATATGAAAAGGGAGATGTAACTACTCAGCCATCATAGGAATAGAACGCGGATTTTGCGGATTGAGCGGATTTTCGCAGATCAAAAACATAAAAATCCGTGTAAATCCGTTGAATCCGTGTCACACCTGCACTTGCCGCAGGTACAAGTGTCCGCGTTCTATTCTTATGCATTTGGTTATAGCCTGAGTAGTTACAGGGAGATTAGGTTGAAAAAGACCACCGAAGTTTTCGTAAAGATAAAAGAATATAATGAGAGTCTAACACACGCTTAAAATCAGCACTTTTGTAGAAGGTGACAACAATGGAAATTCGCAAGCACTTATCTGTCAGTGGTTTATTCAGTTCGGTCCGCCAGCAGCGATTCCCGATTTAGTCCACAAAGTAGCCAAGATTTCGACCCCAGCCCTCACCCCGACCCTCACCCATTTTCGCATTATCCCCAAAATCATTTTTGAGAAAGACGTACCTCGACTACGTGACTACCGCCGCGAACCCCAGCCCATTTGGGCCGATATGTGTGCCTACAATGGTTGTGACATTAACCACCAGCGGCGGCGCGGGCAGTGTGATGTTCAGATTGGCGAGGATTTGGCGGGCGTCAGCTTCGGCGTTGGTGTGCAGGATGGCAAGTTGCTCTAAGCTCCCCATTTTATAGAGCAGTCCCATCAGGCGGGGTATCCCGTTTCGGCGTGTGCGGGTTTGGCCTATATTGAGGGCTTGCCCTTCTTTGACCTCGATAAATGGTTTGATTCGCAGCAGTGAGCCGATCCTGGCTCTGGCCCACGAGACGCGTCCGCTGCGGTGCAGATATTCCAGAGTATCCAGCATGGCAACTACTCGCACGCGTTGGCGCACGTTTTCGATGTGCTGGAGAACCTTGTTCAGAGGGAATCCCTGCGCGGCGGACTCGGCGGCAGCCAGGGCCTGGTATCCCAGTCCAAGCGAGAGTTGCCCGCTGTCGATGACGCGCACGCGTTCGCCGAATGACTGTGCGGCCACATGGGCTGTGTTGCAAATCCCGCTCAACAGGCTGGCTACATGAATCGAGATGATCGACTGGCAGCCTTGCTGGAACAGTCTTTCGTAAACTTGTTGGAAGGTTCCCGCTGAGGGGGTCGCAGTAGTGGGGGGCGTTTGCATATAGGGCATGCGCTCGTAAAATTCGCGGCGCGAGATGCCCTTTCCATCCTCCATGCTTTGCCCCTCGATGGTCAGAATAGCAGGAACAACATGGATATTGTGCTGTTCTGCCAGCGCAGGAGGAATGTCGGCGGTGCTGTCGGTAACAATGGCGATATCCATGCGTTTTTTGGGTTAGAGATTGGAGATTGGAGATTGGAGATTGGAGATTGGAGATTGGAGAGTAGAAAGCCCTAGTCCCTAGTCCCTAGTCCCTGATTCCTACTCCCTACTCCCTACTCCACAGCCACAATAAACTGATAATGGGGCTGCCCGCCGTCTTGAACTTCAATCTCTTGGTCCGGGTAAGCGATCCGAATGACATCAGCGATGCGGACGACCTCTGCCTTGGGGATATCAGCCCCGTAGAACAGGGTGATCAATTCGTAATCGGCGGCCTCGGCCTTTTCCAGCAGGCTCAAACAGGCTTCTTCGAGGCTGCTGGTGGAAAGGATCAACTTTCCATTGTGCAGTGCGATGATCTCGCCTTTTTGTACAGTCACGCCGTCGATCTCTACGCTGCGGGTGGCAGTGGTGATCTCACCTGTTTCGACATCACTCAATGCTGAGTTCATCTCCGCGACGACTTCGTCGAAATCTCCGTCAGGGATGAGTCTCAACATGGCTGACAACCCCTGGGGAACGGTGCGGCAGGGTATGACAGCAACCTGCTTCACGGTGACTTCGGCGGCGGCCTGCGAAGCCATGAATATATTCTTGTTATTCGGCAGGATGATAACTTTATCGGTGGGGAGGTTTTCGAAGGCGTTGACAATTTCCTGCGTGCTGGGGTTCATGGTTTGCCCGCCCTCGACAATGGCTGCCGCCCCCAGGGAGGCGAATACTCTGGCAATACCGGGGCCGGGAGCCACGACCACAACCGCGATCTGACCGGGTTCCACGGGGGTGAGGACCAATTTTTGTCTGCCGGCCTTCTGGTCGAGGGCCTTCATCTGATCCATCAAATTCTCGATATACACTTTTGTGATCGTCCCCAAAGACATGGTGTAGTCGATAGGCATATAGCGATTTTCGGTGGGCACGTGGATGTGCATGCGGTAAATGCCGTCACCTTCTCCAACCTGAATGGAGGTACCCATATCTTCTAGTTTGTCATAATAATTTTGTAGTTCGAAGCTTTGCCCGGGGCGGAAGTCAATCACCACCTCGTAATCTTGCCCCGGCTCGATGATTTCCATAGCGTGGCCCATCTGCATGGCTGCCAGGGGCTGCACGCTGGTCAATGCCTTATCTAAGGGCAGGCCCTGAACGTAGCGCAGCATTCCTTCTATGATGTAGAATAGCCCTTTTCCGCCTGCATCTACGACCCCGGCATCTTTGAGCACAGCTAAGAGATCGGGAGTGCGCTCGACGGATTCGTCGGCCGCGGTTACCACTCGCCCCAGAATTTCGAAAGGGTCTTCGGTGACTTCGAGCACTTCTGCGGCGGCGGTGGCTATATCTTTGGCGACTGTGAGAATGGTGCCTTCGACGGGGCGGACCACGCCTTTGTAGGCTGTATCGCGGGCCTGGGCAAATGCGCGTGCCAGGGAGGGGCCATCCAGGGTTTCTTGCTCGCCCAAAGATCGAGCAAAGCCGCGCCATATCTGGGAGAGAATCACGCCTGAATTGCCGCGCGCTCCCATCAAAGCACCGTGAGCCAGTGCATGCGCCATTTTTCCAAAGTTGCGTTCGGGCGAGTCGGCGAGTTCGTCGTAAGCTGCCTGCATGGTCAGCACCATATTGGTGCCAGTATCTCCATCCGGTACCGGGAATACGTTCAAAACGTTGACGATTTGCTGGTTGGTGCGCAGCCAGGTCAGGGCCGCGGACGTCAGGCTTTTAAGGGCCAAACCATCAATGGGGAGTTGGCGGTATTTTTGGAGAACTTCGACTTGTTGAGTTGCTTGGGGATCTTCGCTCATATAATAATTGCTCCTGCTATAATAAATTCCGGCTCAATATGTCATTGCGAAGCAGCATTACCGCTGACACTTGCACCGCACTGCGTTTGGTGCAGTGCAGGTGAGCAATCCCCTAGTCAGTGAAGGAGACTGCCACGCTCCGTAAACTCTGCTCGCACATGGAGTCCCCTTCAGGGGAGTGACATAAAGACCTGCCAGGTTTTCGCTGGTGGTTGGTAAAAGTGGGGGGCAAGGCTTCCAGGAGACACGAGCGGTCACAAAACCTCTCCTAAAACCTAGGTCTGGTGCTCTCAAATGAAATGAAACACACCCAAATCAAATCAAACACACCCTTAACATATACCGTCAATCAAAACTGCTGATGCGCAGACCCTGCACGTGAACGTTGATCTCGTTGATGGGCAGCCCCATGGCTTTTTCGACGTGGTAGCGCACGGTGTTGGCGACGCTGTTCGCCACCGATTTGATGCGCGTCCCGTATTCGATGATGATATAGATATCAACGTTTATATTCTGCCCATCGTAACGCACGTCCACGCCATGGGTGGGGTCTTTGCTGAGTAGTTGCGCCAGACCGTTGGCTACATTTTTAGCGGCCATGCCTACAACGCCGTAAGAGCGCAGTGCCGAGTGGTATGCAATACTAGCAATGGCCTGCGGTGAAACGTGGATGCTTCCAATTGGGGTGGTTTCATTTGTCATGGTATGCCTCGTAGAGATTAACAACTTGCCTTGTGGGAGGATACGAACTATGGTAATATTGCCCGGCTGTAACGGATCGTTCAGGTGCGACGCACTTTAGAAGTGCGTCGCACCTGAACGATACATATTTTTGTTTTTGGAAAGGAACTACTAAGATGGCAATTTGCGCAAGTTGTGGTAAATCTACCAAGTTTGGTCGCAGCGTTCCGTGGTCAAAGAAAGCTACGCTGCGGAAGTTCAAAGCTAATCTGCAAAAAGTGACGGTCTTTGAAAATGGGCGCAAAGTTCGCAAAACTCTGTGTACCCGCTGCATTCGCACTCTAGTGAAGACCGCCTGATTTGTAATCAATTGTATCATTCCACCGTAAGGTGCGACGCACTTTAATACGGTGGGGATGATACTAATAATGTTCAGAAAGTCCTGGGTTTTGGCAGGTTGTAATGCCTGTCAAAACCCATAACTTTTTAAGCGGGCAAGCAGACCCTCAAAGCCTGGACGCCCGCTGCAATGCCATTGGGGTGATTGAAAATTGCGTTGCCAGCCACAAAAACCTGGGCGCCGGCTGCGATGACTTGGGGCAGGGTGGAGGCTGCTATCCCGCCGTCGACCTGGATCACGGCCTCTGGGTTGACTTCGTCTAACTTGTGGCGGAGGCGCGCGATCTTGGGCAGAGTCTCGGGGATGAATTTCTGCCCCCCAAAACCAGGATTGACCGTCATCACCAGAATCAAATCTACCGCATGGAGTATCTCTTCCACAGCCGAGGCGGGTGTCCCAGGATTGATGGCTACTCCAGCCTTGCAGCCTAATTGGTGAATGCTCTGAATGGCGCGGTGGATATGGTGCGTAGCCTCGATGTGAACGGTGATGCGGTCGGCTCCGGCGGCGGCGAAAATATCCCAGAACTTTTCGGGGGAATTGACCATCAAATGGACGTCTAACGGGAGTTGGGTGACGCGGCGGCAGGCTTCCACAGCCAATCTTCCCATCGACATATTGGGAACGAAATGCCCGTCCATGATATCGAGATGAATCCAATCCCCGCCGGCAGCCTCGACAGTTTTTACCTGTTGGCCTAATTTGGCAAAGTCGGCGGAAAGGATGGAGGGGGCGATAAAATATTGTTTGGACAAAGTTTCACTCAAGTGTTTTCTATTTGTGGGGTAATTGCTTCGATATTGTCAAGCTAATCAACGGGGAGTTGGGTGGCTCCCTGTCTCACAGATTTATAACCGTATCATATAACTCAGGGAGATTGTTTCTACGAAGCCTAAATTTAGTTCCGTGATTATGCCCTGTTCGGGCATCAAAATCAACATAAACAAATCCCTGTTCTATCCCTTTTAATAGACCATCTAATTTAAACCTCTGCAAGATAGAGATCTTTGAATATCTAAAGAACATTTGCCCCTTTTCTCTTTTCGATTCAGCTTGCACAAAGAAACAATTCAAGAGTTTTGTGCCAGCTTTATGTTCTAGATCATCAAAACCCCAATAAGGCTGGGGACTTAATTCATTCAAACCAATTCGAGCATTAACCATGTCGCGCCAATGAGCGTGCCGAATATCGATCGCAGTGCTATCAAAGGATATTAAGACCTTTCGATTCGCCCTATCCACAACCACCATAAAACCGCGATCGCTTCGTGACATTCCATTAATAGTTTGCCGAAAACTCATTTCTTCAGAACTATATTTTTCTCCTGCTTCACTATGCGGCCACCCAAATTTAGGCAATAAAATACTTGGTACAAATTTAAGCGCGCGCGGGGATGGTTCCGTATGAAAGAGCGTAACCAAAGATGTTGTTTTTTCCCTTTGACATTTTAATTCCCATTCATTTGCATTTGGAATTGGGAGATTGTTTTCTTCGATACCAAGTAAGTCTTCTAAAGTATTTCCGATTCCCCCGTCATTTCCCGGTCTAGCATTGGGTATCCATCCCTTTGCGCGAATTTTCCGTAATTCGTCCACTAAGGATGCTTTTGTATAGATTTTCATGTATTGTTCTCCACAGTGAAAAGTTCGTTATTTAATTGGGTGGCCGCCAAAAATCTAATAGATATTCAAAGGTAGTTCCCATAGTGATGTAATTGGAAGGCCACCCAAAAATACCCACTCTATTAACAATATTTGTACGATCCCAGATAATAGTATTCCTGAGTTCATATCCACGTTTGCGTAATTCTTCTACAATGGCAATGTGAATTGTAATGCGCTGGTTCTCCCACCACATATCAGGGACATTAATAACACAGTGAGCTTTTGGATGCAATAATGGCAGTAAGCGTTCAAAAATGTCACCTATAGATACTGTGAATTGTTCAATTTCCATCGTCCCAAGATCGTAAGGATGGAAGAGGCGGAGCTCAAACTCGAAGGGCGATTTGACCCAAACATCTGCCCGCGGATAGTCCCCGTGGCAGAGTCGATGCTCGCATTGGTCTTGGCAGACCACATGTTGCGCGCTGGAAAAATTTCCCCCAACCGTTTCAAGGGATCCAAGTGAAAGGA
>JBDRGC010000193.1:0-4508 GCA_043818215.1 Chloroflexota bacterium
CCGTGCCCGCCGCCAATGACAACCACCCGCGGGCCGCGTTCCCGCCGCCGGTGGTCGGTCAAGGCATCGACAACAGGATGTCCGGGGCGCATGAAAGGTTTCAGCACGGCCCGGTTCAGGCCCCAAATCCCACCCAGGATCAATCCAATCCCCAATCCTCCAAAAATCAAGACACGCACGGGACGAGTCAATATCCGCAAAGAGGCATACGAAAGCATGGGCAGCCACCAGGTGTCTGGAGCAGTCCGGTAGATTTCCAGCAGCAAAATCGCAAAGCCTACTCCGAGCAATGTGATGCCCGCTAACACAAGTCCCAGCCAGCGTTTGACTCCCAACCCCGGTGCCAGCCAGCGCAAATTCTGTAAAACTCTCCGCCGCAAACGGGAGAAGAAATTCCTATTTTTAGTGTCCATACGTTGGGATGATAGCAGGCTTTCGAGTCAGCGTCAATAATGGGGGCTAGGGAGCTAGGGGGCTAGGGAGCTAGGGGGCTAGGGAGCTAGGGAGCTAGGGAGCTAGGGGGTTAGGGGTTAGGAGTTAGGGGGTTAGGGGGTTAGAGACTAGGGATCAGTACAATAGATCAGTGAACAGCTGGTTCCTAGTTCCTAGTCCCTGGTTTCCTGGTTTCCTGGTTTCCTAGTTTCCTGATCCCTAGTCCCTGGTTTCCTAGTTTCCTGGTTTCCTGATCCCTAGTCCCTGATCCCTGATTCCTGGTCCCTAGCCCCTGGTTTCCCAGCATCACGTCACCCAACATGCTCTCCATTATGCTATACTTCGCCCCATGAGCGCTCACATTGCCATCGACATTGGCGGCACGCGTATGCGGGCCGCATCGTATTCTCCCACTAGCTTGACCCCTATAAAAATCAACCGCATCCCATCCCGGGTGCCGGGCACAACTCCGCAAGAGCGATTGCTGGGTCTGATCGCGTCCGTCTGGCCGGACGACGAAGAAATCGAGGCTATTGGAGTTGCGTCTGCGGGGCCGGTGGATCACAAAGCCGGAATCGTGATCACATCTCCCAATATTACCGAACTGAACAACTTTCCGTTGGGCGATTACCTCTCACAGCACCTCGATGTGCCCGTTGTGCTAGGCAACGACGCCAACCTGGCAGCAATCGGCGAGAGGAAATACGGGGCCGGGCAAGGCCACGATCATCTCATCTATTTAACCATCAGCACGGGGATTGGCAGCGGCGTGATTATGAGTGGACATCTTCTCACCGGTTCGCGCGGCATGGCAGCCGAGCTAGGGCATACCAGTGTACTCCCTGACGGGCCTCTGTGCGGCTGCGGTCAGCGCGGTCATCTGGAAGCCATTTCGTCGGGTACCGCCATCGCACGGTGGGTGCAGGCCGAACTTGACAATGGCGTACCCTCCACTCTAGCCAAAGTTCAACCGGTAACCGCGCAGACTGTCGCCGAGGCAGCCAGACAGGGTGATAAGCTAGCTATAGCCACCTTCGAGCGCGCCGGCACATACCTCGGTCGCGCTCTGGCCGATTTCCTGCATATCTTCAACCCAAGCATAGTGATCTTTGGAGGCGGCGTATCGAAAAGCGTAGATTTGTTCATCGAGCACCTCAGAGAGGCTATGGAAAAGCACGTCATATCACCGGGATATATCGAAAATCTGACCATCACCACCGCGGCCCTGGGGGATGACTCTGGACTGATGGGGGCTTTGGCTCTGGCCCGCGAGACGAAAGCATAGCTAATCGTTCGGGAGGCTGCTGAAAGCTGCTTCGATAGAACGCGGATGACGCGGATGTAGCGGATCACCGCGGATTCATTAAAATATATAAAATCCGCGTAAATCCGCCCGATCCGCGTCATCCGCGTTCTATTTCACCACCGTCTGAACACCTACAAATATTGAGCACAACTATGACTCCAACAACAAAACGCTGGCAAATTGCACCCCGCATTTCCCCCGAAACCGAACGAGAATTACACGGCTACCCCACAATCTTGCGTCAAATCCTCTACAATCGCGGCTACGCTACCCACGAAGCAGCCCGCCGCTATTTGGAAGGCAAACAACCCCCGGGCACCGAACCGGCTAATTTATGTGGACTTCCCGAGGCTGTCGATCGGCTGCGGAGAGCTATTCAGCAGCACGAAAAGATTGCCATCTATGGCGACTACGATGTCGATGGTGTAACTGCCACTGCCTTGCTGGTGCTGTACTTGCGCTCCCTGGGGGCCGATGCAGAGGGATATATCCCCAACCGCTTCGATGAGGGTTACGGCCTCAATATTGGAGCTATCAAAAGATTGAAAGATCAGGGGGTAAACCTGGTCATTACCGTGGATTGTGGAATCCGCTCCCTGGAGGAGGCGGATTACGCCCGCAGCCTGGGGCTAGACCTGATCATCAGCGATCACCACCACCCGGGGGCGGAACTCCCCAACGCTCTGGCAATCATCGACCCTAAGCAGCCGGGTGACACATACCCCGAGAAAGACCTGGCCGGAGTCGGGCTGGCTTACAAGTTGGCAGCCGGTTTGAGCGCACACCCCGAAGGGTTAAATATCCCCACCGATGATTTACTCGATCTGGTCGCGCTGGGAACCGTTGCCGATCTTGTACCCCTGGTTGGCGAAAATCGCTTCCTGGTGCGGGAAGGCTTACAAAGGATCCGCTGTCCCCGCCGCCAGGGGCTAATGGCGTTGATCGGTGTCGCAGGCCTTAAACCCGGGGAAATCACGGCCACCGATATCGGCTTCGCATTGGGGCCGCGCCTCAACGCCGCTGGGAGGATGGACTCTGCCCTGACAGCCCTGAAATTGTTGAGTACGCAAAATGTTCTCGAAGCCGGCCAACTGGCGCAACAACTCGAAATTCAAAACCGCGAACGCCAGAAAATCACCCGCGGCATTCAGGCTCGAGCCGAAGAGCTTGCGATATTAGACGATCCCGATTCCCTGCTGCTATTTGCTGCCCACCCCGATTTCAACCCCGGTGTGGTGGGGCTGGCTGCCTCTCGGTTGGCCGACCAGTATTACCGCCCTGCCATCGTCGGGCAAATCGGGGATGAATTTACCCGTGCTTCGTGCCGCAGCATCTCTGAATTCCACATCACCGCGGCCCTGGATCAATGCGCTGACTTGTTGAAATATCACGGAGGCCATGCGGCCGCGGCAGGTTTCACCATCCGCAACGAAAATGTACCAGAACTCATCGAACGATTAAAGGCCATTGCGTCTGAGCAACTCTCCGAGCTGGACCTGCGGCCCACGATCAACGCGGATGTCGAAGTCTCCCTATCGGAACTCAAACCTGAAGTGCTGGAACATTTGCAATGGATGCAGCCCACCGGCTATGGCAACCCCGGGGCAATTTTCGCCAGCCGCGGCTTGAAGGTCACCAGCAGCAAAACGGTTGGCAAAGAAAGCGACCACTTGAAATTCACTGTCAGCGATGGCTGGTTCACATTCGACGCGATTGCATTCCGTCAAGGCCACTGGCAGACGCAAATGCCCAAGCGCGTAGATTTGATGTACGCTTTTGAAGTCAACGAGTTCGGGGGGCGAAAAACTCTTCAATTGAATGTGCGCGATATCAGGCCGAGTTCGTGAGGCGTGGTGGGTAGCGGGTGGCGAATGGCGAGTGGCGGATGGCGAATGGCGAATGGCGGGTGGCGAATGACGGATGGCGGGTGGCGGATGGCGGATGGCGTGATGCGGAGAGATTACTTGCCACTTGCCACTTGCCACTTGTCACTTGCCACTTGTCACTTGCCACTTGCCACTCATCAATCTACAAACCTATATTTGAGCAAAGCCCATACCGCTTCGAAGGCATCCTTCAAGCCAATCTTCTTGCCTTCATCGTAATCGCGTGGGTTGAAGGTGATCGGCACTTCGTAGATGCGCACCTTGCGTTTGAGTATCTTGGCCGTAAACTCTGGCTCGAACTCGAATCGGCGGGCGTGCAAAGGCATCCCATCCATTATCTCGCGTCGAAAAACTTTATAGCCCGTTTCCATATCTGTCAAAATGGTGTCGTACAGGATATTGGTCATCAGGGTGAGGAGCTTGTTGGCAACCATGTGCCAGAACATGGCTGTCCGCCGGGGGCCGCCCAAAAAGCGGGAGCCATAAACCACCTCGGCAAGTCCTTCTTCGATGGGCTTCAGAAGCGCCGGATAATCCCGGGGGTCGTACTCCAAATCGGCATCTTGAATAATAATCACCTCTCCGCGGGCGTGATCCAATCCGGTACGCACCGCGGCCCCCTTCCCCTGGTTGCGTTCGTGGAAAATCACCCGGATGGGGCCTTGTCCATTCAATTCGTGAAGAATATCCCGAGTACCATCCACCGAGCCATCATCGACCAATAATATTTCCTCAGCCATTTGCATAGCCTGCACACGGTCCAAAATCTCGCGGATCGTGTGGATTTCATTGTAAACCGGAATGAGCACTGTGATTTTCATGCCGGCGATTATACCGTATCAAAGGGGCGTAGGCAGCGTATAAATACAAGGTAAACACGGTAG
>JBDRGC010000194.1:0-9570 GCA_043818215.1 Chloroflexota bacterium
CTGGGGGGTTACGCCAACCAGAGAGTGGGGAAAACGGCGTGTCAGGGTGGGGGCCACCTCTTGGGCGATAGGCCCCAGGTGGACGATGGGCGCATCCCGCCAGGATTCGGGGATCATATCAAAATCGAGGCTGGGAGCAACGTGATGGATGATTTGGAGGCGGCCCTCAGATGTATAGATATTCTCGAAGGTGGTGCTGTTATCGGTTGGTGTGTTGGCAATGGAAATCTTGCTCAAGGGGCCGAGGGGAAATTCGTCTCCCCAGGATGTGACCACACCTACTCGCAATCCCAGGGCGTGGGCAGTGAGGGCCGCGTACGCCGCAGTGCCGCCCAGTTTAGACCCATCGGGGGTCAGATCGCGGGCGATATGCCCAATCAGCAGATAGTCAATGGGGTCGGGGCGGGTGGTGGGTTGCATGGCTGAATTATACCTGAAAGCGAACACCGCCACCGTAGATTTATACGGCGGCGGTGTTCGACTTTTGCCCTCTGTCCTCTACCTTCTATCCTCTGCCCTCTGTTTATTCCTGAGGATAGACTATAACTTTGCGGTGGCTGCCTTCGCCTTTGCTTTCGGTGTAGACATACGGGTCGTCGCGCAGTTCGATGTGGATGAAGCGGCGCTCGTTAGGGGGCATGGGTTCGAGTATCTGGCTGCGCCCAGTTTGTGTGACCTGCTCGGCCACTTGACGGGCGACTTTGCGGATTTGCTGTTCTCGGCGGGCGCGGTATCCTTCAACGTCCACGATTAGCGGGATCGATTGGGCCAGTTCTTTGCCCATGATCAGCCTGGCGATGTATTGTAGAGCGTCGATGGTTTCTGCTTTGCGGCCAATGAGGATGCTGAGGTCGTCGCCGTGGATGTCTACATGAATAGGAGTGTATCTTCGCTTGTCGTCGAGTTCTCCGTAATGGGAAGTGACCTCGGCCTTGATGCCCATTTTATCGAGAAGGTCGGCGACGATTGCGCGGGCGGTCTCAAGGGGGCGGTCTTTGTCTTCGGGGGAAGATTCGGCTGCGGGTTCGGTGTGTACAGATTTGGCAGCGGGCTGAGATAAGTACTCGGTAGGAGAATCAGCCTCCGGTTCCGGTTCGTCGTACGCTTTGATGGTCAGGCGGACGCGGGTTTGGCGGGATCCCAGTCCAAACAGGCCTTTGGCTCCCTCGTCCAATATTTCGATTTCTACGGCCTCTGTGGGTAATCCCAATTCGGCCAGGCCTTTTTCGATGGCTTCTTCTACAGATGGGGCGATTACTTCCAGGGTGGTGCGTTTTTCGGTCATGGCAGCCTCTCGAAACTAAGATTTCGCTTTTTTGGGCAAGAGATTGCTCCAATCTAGCTTGCCCATGATGGCGTATTGCAGGATGCTGGCTACGTTGCTGACGACGAAGTATAGGGCCAGACCAGACGAAAAGCTGTAGGCCAGCCAGCCCATGAAGATGGGCATGTACAATCCCATGGCTTTAGACATCTGGGCGCTTTGGTCGTTGGGGTTAGTCGATGGGGGGGTCATCAGTTTGGTTTGCATATAACTGGTAACCATGACAATGATTGCCATGATGGGAATGCCATATCCGGCTATGGTAAGCCCGATGTCTTTTTCGGGTAGGCTTAAATCCATCCACAGGAAGAGGCTGTTGATGGGTATGATTGCCGCCCCATTGCTGATATGTTTGGAGAGGTCCAACAGTTGCAGGGGGGTGACAGCCAGAGCGCGGATAATGGCCTGATATAAGCCAATGATGACGGGGAACTGTACCAGGGTTGGCAAGCAAGACCCGAAAGGATTGACGCCCATTTCCTTATAGATCTTCATTTGCTCCTGGCTTAGTTTTTCTTTGTCATCCTTGTATTTTTTCTGGATAGCCTGCCATTTTTTGGAGTTTTGCAGGTCTTGCATGGCCTTGGTGCTTTTCATCTGTTGGGCGTTGAGCGGGTAGGTGATGAGGCGAATCAGGAGGGTGAACAGGATGATGGCCAGCCCGAAGTTGTGCCCTACGATATTGTAAATGTAGAGCAGGATATTGATCATTAAGCCGATAAATTGGTCCCACATATTATTTTTCCATTATTAGTTTGACAATGTCACATTTCAAATTTGATGTCATTGCGAGCCAGTTTTTCCGGCGAAGCAATCCCCTAGCCAGTGAAGGAGACTGCCACGCTCCGTAAACTCCGCTCGCAGTGACATTAATGTGACATTGTCAAATTAGGTAGTTGATTGTCCTGAAAACGCCCCCCGGCCCCCAATTTTGGGGGAGCGTGGTTACCGACAACTCTTGGAGAAGCGTGGTTTCCCCCAGCATTGAGGGCCGGGGGGCGAGTGCGCAAGCCATAATACTATTTCTCAAGCCCAAACGACCATTTTTGGACACCATTGGCATCGATGGCGATGAGCAGATTTTCAGGTTGTGACGATGCTACCAGAATCAAATCTCCAGCAGCCACAGGCCCGGCGTGCAAACTTTCATCGAAGGATTGGTTCCAGCGGATAGCGCCATCTGTGGTTACAGATATCAGAGACCCCTCTTCGGTGGTGAAGTAGATGCCATCTTCAGTTACCAGTGGCATTCCCACGATGGAGCCGTCAGGCTGTATTTGCCAGTTGACCTGCCCGTTGTTGCGATCCACTGCATAGAATTTGCCGCTCAGGTCACCGAAGTACAGGGTGTCGCCATCCAGCGCGGGGCTGGCCCACACCCAGTCCTGGGTGGCAAACCGCCATAATTCTCCGCCGGTGTCCGCATTCAAAGCTACCAATTGGTTGGCAAAGGTGCCTATATAGAGTACGTGGTCTGCGCTGATGATCGGCGTACTAACGATCGCTCCGCCAAGATCTGCGGTTCTCCACAATTCGTCGCCGGATTGGGCGTCGATGGCGTAGACGAGGTGATCCATCGAAGCCAGGTAGACGCAGTCACATTCCGAGTCGGTGGAGGGCCGTGCCCATAGTGGTTCGTCGGTTTGGAAAGGTTCGTTCCAGATTGGTGAACCGCTGAAGTCCAGAGCGTATAACTTCTTGTCCGTAGAGGGAGCGTAGATGCCAGTTTCAGTGACCAGCGGGCTGCCGATATACCGTCCCTGTGCCTCTTTGAAAGTCCAGTTGACCTGGCCGTTCGCGGGGTTCAGGCTGTAGAGAACGTTATCGTAACCGCCGACAATGATCTGGCCGTCCCCGGTCAGGACGGGGGCTGCGTAGAAGGTGACTTTGGTGTCCGGTTCAGCGGGGTACTGCCAGCGCTGGTTGCCGTTATCCAGGTCGATGGCGATGACGTGGTTGTTGAAAGCCAGGTAAGCGGTGTCCTCGTCAGCGGTAACGCCAGCCCAGCCCGAGGCAACCATCCTGTTCCCTGTACAGGCGCTTGAGGCCGCAGCCAGGGCAAGAAGGATGAAGATGAGTAGGTAGTGTTTAGTTTTCATATTTGCTAAGGAACGGGGTCGTAACCTCCGGGGTTGAAAGGATTGCAGCGCAAGACGCGCCAGATAGCCATCAGGCTGCCTTTGATGGCGCCGTGTTTGTATATGGCTCGATATCCATAGTGGGAGCAGGATGGGTAGAATCGGCAGGTATTGGGCGGCAGGATGCGCGCCAGAGTCAATTGGTATACTCGGATGAGTGCCAACAGCGGGAGGCGCGTTAGATTTGGAATCTGCAAGGGTATATCACGCAAACGCGGCTCTGGGTTGTGAACGTGGGCTGCAGTTGTCAGAGATTCGAGGTTCGCTAAATGGAATTCAGTTGACATTTATGTCTTTTAGAAGGCTGGCCCTGCGCAAGAGGGAGTATATGGCGGCCTCGATTTCTGAGTATGTGGCCGCAGCTATTGGCTTGCGAGCCAGCAGGATTATATCCCAACCGGATTGGATCGTGGGAATAAGTGGGCGGATGGTCTCCCGAATTTGGCGCTTGGCTCTATTTCGGCGGACAGCATTTCCCACAGACCGCCCAGCAGCTACACCAAATCGGGGGGTATGCAGCTCGTTGGGTTGGCTAATCAACACAATAAGCGGGTGGGCATAGGATTTTCCAAAACGCCGCACCCGCTTGAAATCGGTTGATCTGGTCAGACGGAACTTGCGCTTCATTCCAGCGTCTCTGGCGTAGACGCTTGCTCCTTGTAGGGATTAGCTTTTCCAGTTGATTTTCTTGACGTGTTCGTTCATCTTCACGGTCAGAAGATAGCGGCCTTTCAGACGACGACGCTTGATGACGTTACGGCCACCGGCGGTTGCCATGCGGGATCGAAAGCCGTGAACTCTCACTCGGCGGCGGATTTTGGGTTGATATGTTCGTTTTGGCATATAAATTTTCCTGTTTTCTTTCGTTGAGATGACATTATCTGACTGGCGTGAATCGCCGAGCGATTATACCGTAGGGAATTAATTTGGTCAAATTGGTTTCACCGCCGTCTGCCGCCTATTCCGGCAACGAGAGATGCCCAGTAGAGCAGTTGGAGTACGGCGGTGAACAGTGCCGCCACGTAGGTCAGGGCAGCTGCGTTGAGCACCGCGTTGACCCCGCGCCGTTCGTCATCGCCCACGATCAAGCCTGAATCGGACAACAATCGTTTGGCGCGTGCAGAGGCGTCAAGTTCGACCGGTAAGGTCGCCAGAGCGAAGAGCGTGCCACCGGAGAATACCAGCACTCCCAACCAGGCCAGATCGGTCAGCCGCAAAAACAGGCCGAGCATGATAAAAATCCAGCCCAGATATGAGCCGATATTCACAACGGGAACAAGCATAGCTCGGAATCGCAGTGGGAAGTAGGCATCCTGATCCTGCATGGCGTGACCGAGTTCGTGGGCCGCGATGGCCAGCGAGGCCACAGACGCGTCTCGGTAAACGCCCTGTGACAGGCGCAAGACTTTGGTGCGTGGATCGTAGTGATCGGTCAGCTTGCCTCGCACACCCTGAACTTGCACACCATACAAATTACCATGCCGGATCAACCGCTCGGCGGTCTGCGCGCCACTCATGCGGCTGCGTGCCGGAACCCGACTCCATTTTCTATAAGTTGAGCTGACATACAATTGGGCCAGCATCATCAAAATGAATGCTGGCGCCATGAATAGGAGATAGTAAGGGTCAAAGAAAAACATATTCACCTCCGGTAAAAAGCGTCAAGGTGCGACGCACTTTTCTTGCTCGCCATTCGCCATTCGCCACCTGCCACCCGCCACCCGCCACTCGCGTACTTGCACACCTGCCACATTCAACTTATTTGCCTAACAATACCTCTACGGCCTTCTCCAACTGCGGATCGCGCCCGGCCTGGAGATCCTCCTCGCTCAAAATGATGATCTGATCAGGCTCCATGCCCAGCGAGTCGATGTCGAAACCTTCGTCGATGAAGGCCTGGGGAATTCCCACAATCGGGTAGTCAGGCTCCAATCCGATTTGGTGTATCTGCCGTTCGTTGGGGGTCAGCCAGCGGGCAATGGTCACGCGGACAGCTCCCTGGTCATCGCTGAGGGGCATCCAATTCTGGACAGATCCCTTCCCGAAGGAGGTTACTCCCACCAGTGGGGCGCGCCCGTAATCTTGGATGGCACCGCTCACAATTTCGGAGGCCGAGGCAGTCCCATCGTTGATCAGTACCACCAATGGAATCTCGGTCGCTAGACCTTTCCCCATGGCTTCGTAGGTGTCCCGGCTGCCGTCGCCGTATTCTTCGTACATTATCACGCCCTCATCGATGAACTCCGAGGCCACCTCGATGGCGCTGATAAGGTAGCCGCCGCCGTTGTTGCGTAAATCGAAAACCAGGCCGACAGGGTCTTGCGCCAGCAATTCTTCCAGAGCCTCGCGCAGTTCGTCCCTGGTATCATCACCGAAAGTGAGCAGGTGGATATAAGCCACGTCATCCTCCAGCATCCGGTACTCAAGGCTGGGAATGGTGATTGTGGCGCGGGTGATTTCCACATCGAAAGGGATTTCCACCCCGGCCCGGCGGATGGTCAGGATCACTGTCGAATCGGCTGGCCCCAGCACCCGCCAGATGACCAGGTTGCCGTCGATGCCGGTCATATCGTCGCCATCTATAGCGATGATCTCATCTCCTGGCCGCAGCCCGGCTTCTTCCGCCGGAGACCCCGACATTGGGCTGACAATGGTCAGATATTCAAGGGTGGGATCCACCCAGGCTCCAATGCCCTCGTAGGTTCCATCCAAAGGAATGTTGGCTTGAGTGTATTGATCAGGGTCCATGTACGAAGTGTGCTGGTCGCCCAGGGAATCCAACATGCCGCTGATAGCTCCTTGCATCAGGGCCTGATCGTCGGGGGCATGGGCGAGTGCCCAGTTTTCCCAAAAAGGCGTAAAGAGTTCTTGCATCTCATCTGGAGTCCCGCTCTGAGATATGTATTCGTCGGTTCCGGGGATCTGTGCTGTGGTGATACTCACCGTATCGTTGATGGATTCCAACATGCCTTGAATGGCACCCTCCATCATGGCCTCATCGTCCACCGGCTGGTCCACGTATTGTTCGTGTACTATGTCCCAGGCTTCCCAGAATGGAGCAAACATATCTTCCAGATCGTCGGGGGGAGGGGGGACATCTGGGATAGATTCTGATGTGGGGGGAGCTTCTGGTAAGTCTAGTTCGGATACATCGGTATCAGGTTCGTCTAAGTTAGAAGTGAAAGGCAGCTCGACAATAGGCTGTGATGTGTCGCTTCCTTGGGACGTGTTGGATGTGAAACGATTCCCGATGAGTATTCCAGCCGAGAACATGCCGGCTAACAAAATGCAGGCTATCAAAACGCCTGATACTATAACAACAAGTTTTTTCATATTAATCTCCGTTTTGTGTGGCAAGATGCCATCAAGATTACCACAATTGTGTTAGAAAAATGTAAACGAGCATTTACCGGGTGTGGTGATCTGTACTTCCGGCGACTGTAAGTCGCAGCAACAGGAGGACAAAGCCTGCCTGCGCAGGCTGGATACCAGTCCACACTTCGACAAGCTCTGTGCAAGCTCCGGTGGACTTCGTGCATTTCGTTGTTGCGACTTACAGTCGCCGTAGTAGCGTAAGTCAGCCTCCGATTTCGACTTTGGCGTATTGGTCCATATAAATCTGCCACGATTGCGGATCGCTGACCTGCTCAGTATAGGCCAGAATCGCCTCCCCATCCAACGGGTAGAGCGGGTGGCAGGATGTTGGCGCGGCCCCCAGCGGCGCATGGACGATAGCATCCACCCAGGGAGCGGCCAAATCAGCCTGAGAAAGTTCTGGGACGATCTCATCAGCGGTGACGATCACCGTGTTAGCCGTCAGCGCGAGCTCTTCGTCGACGCCTTTATTATCTCCAATTCGAGCGTTGCCCTCCGCGTCGGCTTGCAGGGCGTGGATGACGGCAATATCGGGGCGGATGGCGGGGAATGCCATCAACTCCTCCCCGCTGTACGGATCGCGGATTGTGCGGACGTCTGGACGCAGTTGGGGGAGGTCGGTGCCCAACCAGCCTCTCCCCGGCATGAAACCAATGCCTGCCATTTGGGCGCGCAACCCGAAGGCTAGACTGGCCTCGGTTTCCTCGATGATTTCGATTTCTCCCCGGTTGGCGAGATAGGTGAACATGGGAGCCAGCCCGAAAATTTCCAGCCCAAAGTAGCAACTGCGCACTTGCGATATCATCCCCGAGCCTACCAGCAGATCGCTTTCCAGCCCGGCAGTGAACGCCAACAGGGTTAGATCGCGCGGTTCCCCGGTATCGCGGTGCCGTTGCAGCAAAGCGCGCACGAAAGCCATTGGCCTGCGGTAGAGCGTCATTCCCCCCAGGGCGAGCATATCCCCTGACTTTACGAGACTTGCGGCCTCATATAGCGAAACATGCTTATCGATCATTATCTTCCGTTTCCTCGTCCCCTCGCAATTCAGCGACCCGCCTGGAGAGTTCTTCCAGTTTGGCGTTTTCATCTCCCCAAGGGTCGCGCGCCCTCTTGGCCGCCCTTTGGAGCAGCTTGATCTGCCCGGTGGTTTTCCTGCGCTTCACGGCCACGAAGATGGCTGCATTAAAGATGACAACGAGAAGAAGTGTGATGCTTATAACCAGGGTTGCTTTTTCGACATCCATTTTGTTAGCTCACTAAATGTAGATTACGTATTCCTCCAGCGATTGTTCCGGGTGCGCCTGGAATTGTAGCACTTTGGCTTCGCCGCGCAAAGCCTTTGTGATGGCGATTTTGCTCAGGGCTTGCAGGTGAGGAAGTTCTTCTATTTCTTCCAGAGTGAAGAAACGCGCTCGATCGACTTCGTAGCCATCGGCCTGGGATTGTTCACCCTCGGCGTGCAGCAGAAAGATGAAGTAGGCGCTGTTTTCATCCTCGGCGAAACGGCTGCGCACACCTATCAGGCCGGCGAGTTCCGCTTCGACTCCGGCTTCTTCGTGGATTTCCCGTTTCACAGCCGTGTCGATGGTCTCATCTCGTTCGACGAAACCGCTGGGAATAGTCCACGCACCGATATGATCGCCCAGCGCCCGGCGAATCAGTAGAGCTTTGTTGCCGCACAGCACCACGCCGCCCACACCGATAGAGTACCCGATACGGTAAATTGATATATCGAAGGTCATTCACTACTCCTCTCGCCTTTGCGGCCTGATGTTCAACTCGTGGATATACGATGCCCGTTTGGGTATTCGCGATTACCAAAACTCTGGCACGACTTTGGGCAAATCGTGGATGTCTATCAGGCTGCGATCTGCGGCGGGATGTGAGCCGTTGTGTCCCACCAGCACAGTGAAGAATCCCATCTCACGGGCCGGGGCCAGGTTGCGGGTGGAGTCATCCAGCAGGGCACACGCTCCAGGGTCGGCAACCCCTGTCAAATCCAGCGCGAGTTGGTAGGCTTCTCTGCGGGGTTTGCAGTGCGGCTCCATGGCCCACACATCCACCATCCCCTCGAAACACTCCTCGATCCCCAAAATGGACATTACCCGATGGGCGTGCCCGGCGTCGGAATTGGTGAAAATCCACCGGCGGCGCGGCATGCTGAGCAGCATCTCACGTAATTCGGGATCAGGTTGCAGATAATCTCGCAAAGGCAGATCGTGGACGAAGTTCAAATAATCGACAGGGTCTACCTGGTAGTGAATTTGCAGCCCGCGCAGTGTTGTGCCGTGGTTGACGAAGAAATCGTGCCGCAATTGCGGAATCTCATCCAGGGGCAGCCCCATGCGCGCGTGCAGATACAGGTCGATGCGCTGGCGGATGGCCTTCCACAGGCCGTTGGATTCCGGATACAGGGTGGAGTCGAGATCGAAGAAGATGACGTTGTAGGACATGGGGGGTATTATACAGGGAATTGGGGAATCAGGGATTAGGGATTAGGGACTAGGGACTAGGGACTAGGAAACAGGAAACAGGAAACCAGGAATCAGGAAACCAGGAATAAGGAAACCAGGAATAAGGAATCCGAAAACCAGTAGAGAGAGTACCCTAACTCCTGACCTCTAACCCCTAACCCCTAACCCCTAATCCCTAACCCCTAACCCCTAACCCCTAACCCCTAACCCCTAACCCTAGGGTGATAAAAATCGCTCATATTTGAGAAAACCGTTGCCG
>JBDRGC010000195.1:0-11340 GCA_043818215.1 Chloroflexota bacterium
GAATTCCAATAGCCCTACCCGTTTACGGCGATATCGACCACTTGATTCGCCTGTTCTTGAATTTGCTGGATAACGCTGTCAAGTACACATCTCCTGGGGGCGAGATTACCCTTCGGGCTTCTCAGGAACCAGCTGGGGTCCGGATTGTGATCCACAACTCCGGGGAGGGAATTCCCTCCGAGTACCTGCCCCACCTCTTCGAGCGCTTCTACCGCGTCGAGGAGCATCGTTCCAGCGAAACGGGCGGCTCCGGCCTGGGGCTGGCAATCGCCCGCGAAATCGTGCGCCTGCACGGGGGCAAAATCAGCGTGCAAAGTGAGCCAGGTCAGGGAACGACCTTTACGGTTATCCTGCCAAACCCAAAAGCATGAAATCTACAGGCGTCGATATGTCTTTGCCGTCTTTACAAAACCCTGTTGATAAGCGCATTGCACCCGCAGGGATCATCTTGCTGGCAACCTGGGGTTTGCTCTCCATCGGGTTCGCGGAACTTGCCGGGGATATTCTACACAAAGAAGCCTTTGCCTGGGACGCGCCGGTGATGGGCTTCATCCACAGCTATAGCCAGCCCTGGCTGGACACCCTCATGGTAGGGATCACCCAAACCGGAGGCGGGTTGACGGCGATGGTGTTTCTTGGCCTGGTGTATTGGCTGCATCGCCGCGGAGCGGAAAGATGGGCCTGGGGTGCAGCGATCAGCTATCTTGGAGCCATCTCGCTCAATGGGGCACTCAAAGGTCTCTTCGCCCGGCCCAGACCGGCGATTTTTCCTCCGTTGATAGCAGTACATACTTACAGTTTTCCCAGCGGGCACACGGTCACGGCAGTTTCTTTGTATGGATTTATCGCCTTTGTCCTCTGGATGAGCGGATACAAGCCCTGGGCTATTCTGGCGGGCGGATGGGTATTCCTCATCACCTTGAGCCGCGTCTATTTAGGCGTGCATTATCCCAGTGATGTTTTGGGTGGCATAGCTTTTGGGGGTCTCTGGTTGTTATTGGTACTGGTTTATCTAAATCGCCCAGGATGCAGTGAAAAAGGCGTATAGACGAGATAAGTCGAATTGTGGCTCTCTGAGATGTTGTGGAGCGCGGTACACGGATAAATCCCAAGAAAAATCCGCATAATCCGTATACAAAAAGAGTTTGACCACACAAAACATCAAAGAGCCTGAATTGTTTCAAATCAAGGCGTTGGAAATTCCAACGCCTTTTTTCTTGGCAAGGAATGCGTAAGAACATTCTTACCCTACTCTTGCCATTCTCTTGCTTATATTTCCTACAATGTATTCAAGTTCAGAGAACTCTGAGTAAAAACCATTCAACCACTTTTTACCAAAAGGAGTACAAAATATGAAAATCAACCGTTTTATCGCTTTAGCCGCCATTGCCCTGCTGGCAATCGGCGCCCTGGGCGCAATGAGTACCCATGCGTTTGCCCAGGATAATACTCCCCCGGCCCAAACCTCGGATAGCGGCGTACAGGACAATGATGCCGCCGAAGCCGCCGAAACCGGCCCCGACACAGACACCATCGATGAGCAATGCGGTGAACAGGTCGAGGACGGCCAGCCTGACGGCGCTGAGGACACCGGCCCGGATGTGCAAGACCCCAGCTACAGCGGCAGCATTGCCGTAGATCAGGCCCAGACCGAGGGCATGAGCGAGACTGATGAGACCGCCGCCCTGCAAGGCAAAGCCGTCATCACCGCTGCCGAGGCCGAAGCCGCCGCTCTGGATGCCAACCCCGGCGCCAGCGTGGTCACGACCGAGTTGGATAACGAGAACGGCACGCTGGTCTACAGCGTAGAACTGGACAACGGCGCAGATGTGAAGGTGGACGCGGGTAATGCCGCAATCCTCTTCACCGACAGCGGCGCTGACAACGAAGGGTAGTTTCCTTCGCTTTACCGGGCGCCGGGGAAAATCCGGCGCCCACTTATTGTTTGTTGACACCAAATTCGATAGTTATTATTCGATCCCGAAAAGGAAATTTACGATGAAACACAAAACCTGGATATTCTTGATTTTAGCTTTATCCCTTAGTTTAGCGCTCGCCGCTTGCGGCAGCGCACCTGCCTCCACTGGCAGTCCGGCGCTGCCAGCCGCTCCCGCAGCCGCAGCCGTAGCCGAAGGTGGCGGTGGAGGTGGTGGCGAGGGTGGGGGCGGCGAAAGCGGCGGGGGAGCGGAAGGGCCTGGAGGCCCCACATTGACCAACCCCGGCGGGCTGCCCGCTGCTCCCGAAACGAACAACAATTCGCAGTCCCAAATGGGCGAAGAGCGCATGATCAAAGTGATAGATTCTGCCGGAAAGTTCAGTATCCTTTTCGTGGATACCTGGCAGCAGGAAACTGTTACTTCAAGCGGCGCGTTGCGGTCAGTATTGGATGATTGGTCTGCCGAGGTAGAACTCATCCCCTCGCAGGGGCAGACACCGTTACAGTCTGCCCAGGGCGTGGACTCATCTCAAGCCAATGGAGTACAGGGCTATGAGAAATTAGCCATACAGGAAGGTGATGTACATGGTCTTCCTGCGGCTAGTGTGATCTACATATATGAGGCCGGGACAAACCCCGTCACGGGCAAACCGCTGCGATTTGCAGCCTGCCAGGTATTTGTGGGCGGCGGCCCATCAGACCAGCTCGGACACCTTACTTTTTCCGCCCCCCACACATTTTATGGTGAGGTCAGTGAAATATTCGATAAGATAGCCGCTGGCTTCAACTGGCAATAAGGGAAGGTGCATAATGACCAAACCACAGAAAACAAGACAAATCGACACAAATGGATCCCTGCTATCCGTGCGCGGTGTTTTCAAAATCTACAAAGAAAACGACATCGAAACCGTCGCCCTCCGGGATGCATCTTTTGACGTCGCTCCCGGTGATTTTGTCGCCATTCAGGGGCGATCTGGATCCGGTAAGACAACTTTATTAAATATGATCGGCGGGTTGGATACGCCCAGCGCCGGGCAAGTCATCCTTGCCGGGCAGGATATGGCCCGGATGGATGAAGACGAACGGGCTGCCTATCGCAAGCAACACATCGGGATCGTATTTCAGACCGGCAATTTAATCCCCTTCTTATCTGCCCTCGAGAATGTCGAACAGCCAATGACCTGGAATGGTATGGGGTCTTCGAAAGCGAGACAACGAGCTACGCAACTACTTTCCGATCTCGGTTTGGGAGACCGCCTGCACCATAAGGGCAGCCAGCTTTCCGGTGGAGAGGCCCAACGGGTTGGGATTGCCATCGCCCTGGCCAATGAACCGGAACTCCTGATTGCCGACGAATTGACCGGCGAACTCGACACCAGCACCACCGAGCAGGTTATGGAAAGCCTCCATAATTTGCACATCGAGCACCAACTTACCCTGCTGGTCGTCACCCATAACAAGAATGTGGCAGCCCGCGCCCAAAGAGTTTTACAGCTACAAGATGGCGCGATTTTAGAGGAGACTCGTCATGCCTGAATCAATCCTGATCGCCGAAGACCTGACCAAAACCTATCCGATGAATGGGGTTACGGTTCACGCCCTAAAAGGCGTAAACCTGCAAATCGAAAGCCACGAATTTGTGGCCATCGTAGGCCCCAGCGGTTGCGGAAAGAGCACCCTGCTCAGCCTTCTGGGCGGTTTGATGGCCCCATCTTCGGGACGCGTATTCCTCAAAGGAAAGGACCTGGCAACGCTGCGAGACAAGGAGAAAGCCAAATTGCGCCGCGTCCATCTCGGTTTTATTTTTCAATCCTTCGAGCTATTATCAGATTTGACCGCAGCCGAAAATGTGGCTTTCCCGATGGTGCTGGCGGAGAAACCCGAAGACCAGCGCCAGACTCGCGTCCTGGAATTGCTGGATCGGGTCGGTTTGTCGAGCAAAGCGGACTATCTACCCGACGAGTTATCTGCCGGTCAAAAACAACGCGTTGCCATCGCCCGCGCCCTGGCCAACTCCCCAGATATTATCCTGGCGGACGAACCGACGGGCAATCTGGATTCAGCCACAGCAGCCGAAGTGATGGAATTGTTGGCTGATCTGCACCGCGAATCCGGACTCACCTTAGTAATTGTCACCCATTCCCCGGAGGATGCTGCCCGTGCGCAGCGAGTCGTCCGCATACGCGATGGTCTAATCGAAAGTTAACCGGGAGATCATATCATGCCATATTTGAAGTACGCCTTAAAACTCATCGTGCGCAATAAACGCCGCACGCTAACTTATCTCTTTGGTCTGGTGCTGGCGGTCGGACTTTTCTCAGGCATCCTCTTTTTTGTGGATGCCTCCGCCAACAGGATGACCCAGTCGGCGATTGCGCCTGTGGTGGTCGATATGCAGGTCCGCTCCACCCTTGCCCAACCCAATATGGGACCCGTTGGCGAGATGCTGGTTGGAGAACCCTACGTAACCCAGGTGGAGCCAGTCATCATTGCTGACTTCACCAGCCTTAGCCTGCCGGTCAGCAACCAGGCAACCACAGCAGGCAAGCTCTTCGTCCTGAAACCGACCTACTACGATGGCTTCGGCGCTTTACGAATTCTCAGCGGGCAGGCGACGCCCTCCGGGGTGTTGATCAGTCAGGCGGCAGCGAACGAACTGGGGTTGGCGGTTGGCGATTCGGTCGCTGTCAATTTCGATCAGCTCGCCAGCCCTTATATGGCTAAAATATCTGGGATTGTGGATCCAACCGCCGCGTATTTCCTGTTTGTTGCCACAGACCCGGCTCATGAAGGGGAGTTCACCCCGGCCCCATACGATATCTTCATCATGCCAGAGCTTTGGGAATCTGAACTGGCCATTCCGCTGACCAATCCGCCCGCGCCGACCACGATTGATGTAAAACCAATCCCGGCTCAAAAACCACTCTACGAATTGCACGTCGGTATTGATCATTCGTTACTGCCATCCGACCCCACCAAAGCCAATATCTATGTCACCACCCTGCGCCGCCAGATGGAAAAGTTATTCCCTGGTGAGATCAAGATCACCAATAACCTGGCCGATTCGCTTCTGCAGGCCCAAAAAGATGTCCTTTGGGCCAAGCTGCTATTCCTCTTCCTGGGGATGCCCGGTGTCACCCTGGCCGCGTATTTATCCAAATACGCGACCGACCTGCTAACCGGACCGCAGCGCAGAGAGATTGGCCTGCTGCGAGCCAGGGGCGCCGCTCCGAAACAGATCATGCTCACGATGGCGATCACCAGTTTTCTGATTGCCCTGGTCGGAACTGTGCTGGGCGTGCTGGCCGGGTTGGGAACCACCGCGGTTCTCTTCGGACCCGCAGGGATATCTCCTACTGCATTGGCGCAGTATACCCAATCCATCCTGTATGCTTTTGGCGCTGGTTTGCTCCTGACCGGAACAGCCACGTATCTACCCATCCGGGCGACCTTGCAACGCGAAATTTCTCAAGAGCGGCGTTATGCTGAACACACGGCAACCACGCCTTTCTGGGCGCGCACTTATCTAGATATGGTCAGCCTGGTGATTGCAGGTGTGATTTTCTGGGTCACGCGCAATAGTGGCGGATTCAAACCCGCCGAAGGTGCCGAGGGCACCAGCCTCTCTTTAGGTTTCTTCGTCTTTTTAGGCCCGTTTTTCCTGTGGATTGGCTTGACCTTGCTGTTGAATCGTGTCATGGCGGGTTGGGTCAGCCGTGGAGCGGGAGTCATTCAACACACTCTCCGCCGCATATTTGGCGACCTGGGATTGATGGCTGGCCGGAGTATCACCCGGCGAGCGTCGCAAATTGCCTCGGCGGTGATCATTGTATCGATGGCGCTTTCTTTTGGGGTGAGTTTGGGAATTTTCATCAACACTTACCAGGTTCAGAAAGCGGTCGATGCGCGCTTCGATCTTGGATCGGATATCAAACTAACCACCGCCAGCACCCAACAACAAACTGCGACTTTTGTTCAAGACATCGCAAAAGTCCCAGGGGTAATGGCGGTGTCGCCCGTTGAGAGTATGCAGGCTTACGTAGGCGCAAACCTGGAAACCGTTTATGGGATCGAACCGCGCTCTTATACGGCCGTTGCCGAACCGACCGACAGTTTTTTCGTCAATACCAGCGCTGTCCAGGCAATGCAGGACCTGGCCCAAGTGCCCAATGGAGTCCTGGTCAGCGAGGAACTGGCTAAAGCCTATGATATCTTGCCCGGCGACACGGTCATTGTTCGTCTGCCGCGCACCCTGCCTAGTAATGCCAGTGCCGAGGTTCCCATGGTCGAGACCCGCCTGCAAGCGGTGGGCGTGATTCGTTTCTTCCCCACCTCGAAACAGGATGCCTTCCTGGTTATGAATCAAGCCTTCATGCAGAGTGTCACCCAAAATAACAAGATCAACTATTTCCTAGTGCGCACCTCCGATTCACCGCATGATGTCGCCACCCGGATTCAGGAAACCCTGGGGACTCAAATTTCCATGAAAACTGATGATATTGATACTGCTATCCTGGCCTCCGGCAATTCATTGACCAGTTTGAACCTGCAAGGATTGGGGAGCATCGAACAAGGCTACAGTGTGATCATCATCTCACTCGGTCTGGCGATCTTCTTGCTGGCAATGATCTACGAAAGGGCTAAAGAGTTTGGGGCTATGCGGGCTGTCGGTGGGGCGATCTCCCAGATCGGGCGCATCTTATGGTCTGAAACCCTCACCGTCGGAACGCTGAGTGTCGTTATCGGCAGCACGATTGGCCTGATCCTGGGCCGGGTGTTTGTGTCGCTGCTCAAGGTGCTATATACCATTCCGCCCAAAGGTATGGCAATCCCGTGGGGTGCAACGTTTGGACTGCTGGGTCTGATCCTGGCCGGTATGACCCTGGCGACCCTCTTTGCAAACCGCCGTTTGGCCCGGATGGATATTGCCGAAGTCCTACGAGAACTCTAGGAAAATTGTGTTAATTGGGAGTTTCGTTTATTGAGTAAACTCCCAATAAACTTTATCAACTAAAAAGTGAGAAATAGCTAATGAACAAAAAATTTATTCTAATCACGCTGATGATCCTCCTGGTACTCGGTGGGGCTGGGGCAGCTTATTACCAGATGGTTTATTTGCCAACCCAGATCAAGCCGGTTACTGACATTCCTCTGCCGGTTCAAAATACCCCCACCGCGACAGTTTATCAGGGCGATTTGGCCCTGTATGCCCGTGGCTCTGGCACCCTCGTTTCGCTAAACGAAATCAAACTGGGTTTCGGAACCAGTGGCCCGATCGCTGAGATCAATGTTCAGGCGGGTGACAAAGTCCGGACGGGCGATGTGCTGGCCGTTCAGGGTGATCGCGAGCGGTTGGAGGCCGCTGTGGCCGCGAATCAACTGGCCGTCATGAACGCCAAACAAGCGCTCAGTGACCTCTACGCTCAGGCTCTCATCGATTACGAAAATGCCCCTTTTGTTTCCGCCCAGGCTCAACTCGATTTGGCTAATGCGAAGGCCGCATTGCACACGGCGGAAAACAAATGGAGCGGGCAGCAGGAAGGCAATCGGGCCAGCGCTTCCACGGTTGCCGCCGCTGAGGCAAAGTTGGTATTGGCACAAAACGAACTTGATAAAGCGAGAACTGCGTACAACAAGGTCGCTGGCCGCCCTCCGGGTGATTCCGAAAGATCCCTCGCACAAATAGATCTTTCTGCAGCCCAGCAGAATTATGATACCGTATCACGGCAATTGAATTGGTACACCGGGCAGACAACAGAAATCCTGCAAGCGCAACTTGACGCCGAAGTGGCCATGGCAGAGGAGCGTGTGGCTCAAATCGGGCGCAAGTTGGAAAAGGCCAACGCAGTAGGGCCTGATCCTGACCCTGACAAAATCACTATGGCAGAGTTGCAGTTGGCAAGCGCAGAAGCGGAACTCGCAGTATCCCGGCGCAATCTTGAAGATGCAACCATCGCAGCCCCAATAGACGGCACCGTACTGGCAGTTACAGAAATGGTGGGTCACGATGTGTCTGGCCCGTTCATCACCCTGGCGGACCTGAGCCAGCTGTATTTGGAAATTTTCCTCGACGGGACTGATATAGATAAGATCAACCTGGACTACAACGTGGAGGTGGTCTTCGATGCCCTCCCCAATCAGATTTTCACGGGCCAGGTTGTCCAGATCGACCCCAGTCTCCAAACCACAGGTGCGGTTACACTCGTCAAAGGAAGGGTGAAGCTTGACGAGAGTTCAACGACAGTTGTCAACCTGCTGATTGGCATGACCGCCACGGTAAACGTCATTGGCGGCCGGGCCGAAGGAGTCCTCCTGATCCCCATCGAGGCCCTGCACGAACAGTCGCCGGGGAAATACGTGGTTTACATCATGGAAAACGGTGTGCAGGTGCTGCGTCCCGTAGAGGTAGGCTTGATGGATTTCTCCTATGCCGAGATTAAATCGGGACTTAAGGTGGGCGAGTCCGTTGTCACTGGCCCTGTTGTAGGCGCGCCATCGCCTTGATCGAACACCCGTTTCGTCAACTCAGGGAGACGGCTCTATTGATGAGCCGTCTCCCTTTTTGATTCCGACACCAATCTTTACCAGGACATAAAATGAGACAGGCTTTTGAGCCACCGATGGGAGTTGAACCCATAACCTATCGCTTACGAAGCGATTGCTCTGCCGATTGAGCTACGGTGGCACGGTGGGGTTGTCCGCGGATCTGGTGGATGGCAACGAAAACTTCGTGGCGCACGCGCTGACGATCCAGGATGTGACCGCCGGTACACCGACACTAACGTTGCAATTTAACGGGACGGATATCTTTGCCTCGCAACCCAACGGGCCATACACCCTGACCAACGTCCTGCTCACCGACGAGAGCGGCGCCACCCTGGTCACGCAACAAGCGCTTGCGGTTTACACCACCGCGCCGTACCGGTGCACGGACTTTGCCCCGAACCAAATCTACCTGCCGCTCATAATGAGGTAACCACCGCTTAAAGCAAATGCCGGGGCAGTCTCGCAAACTGTCCCGGCCATCTCACCATCTGCAAGGAGGAGCCGCCTATGACGGCATTTCGCCATCACACGCACCGTGTGGATGGTTTCCAGCAGCTCGTCACGGTTTGTCAGGCCACTGATAAAACCTGTCACGCAAGCTTCGACCATCCGCAGGATGAAGCCACCGCCAGCGTAGATACCCGCACCGAAGCGCTCATTCAGCAGGCCCTCGACCATCTGCTCAAGGGGCGCACCAGCTTTGTGATCGCCCATCGCTTGTCCACCGTGCATAATGCTGATATGATTCTCGCCATGGACGATGGCTAGATTATCGAACGCGGCACCCACGACGAACTGCTGGCCAATGACGCCCTACGCTGACCTGTACCGGCGGCAGTTCTATACTCCGCTAGGGGCTAGGGGCTAGGGGCTAGGGAGTAGGGAGTAGGGGCCGGGGACTAGGGAGTAGGGACTGGATCGATGATTAGGTTTCCGCCCCCTTGCCCCCTTGCCCCCTAGCTCCTTTGTCCCTTTGTCCCCTTGCTTCCTAGTTTCCTAGTCCCTAGTTCTGTAGAGTCTACAGACCTATTGACAGAGTGTCAGGCAGTCAATCCCAGAAAACGCTGGGACAAGCGTGCGGGTGGCGGCGTGCTGATAATCAAAGCCCTGTAATTTTGAGCCGTGAAAGGCGTAATTTCGATTGGCGGATCGCAGTACGACTCGCCCCACCGAGGGTCAGCAGCCATTGGCTCGATACCTGGGATTCCCGCCAAACCGCGGAGAGTTATCACTTGCCCAGTGTATCGAGACGCAGGTGTTTTCCACCGCAAGGCGGAGTGTAAGCGATAGTTGTTTTAGAAAGTCAAGTACTTATCCTAGGAGAGTACTGAAAAAAAATCTACTATAAAAATTCGCCTGAGCTGATGCCCCACTTTAGGCTAAATAATGGCAATTTTAAGGGAACGCGTGTGCAAAAATGGTCATTATTCGCACTTGGTCCCCACTTACGAAGAAAGGCCATTCTGAGAAGGGGATTTTTCAGAGGTCTTCTAGGAGAGTACTGAAAAACCCCCTGGACGAAAAACTGCCTTACACATCCGCCCCACTTTGGGCCAAAAAAGGCAGTTTTTAGGGAACGCACGCACAAAAACGCCCGTTTTGTGGGAGAAGCGTCCCACTTTCGCGGAAAGCCGTTTTTGAGAAGGGACTTTTTCAGCACTCTCCTAGGCAGCTTGTAATTCTTTCAGGGTGTCAAAAGTTGGGATGGTTCCCTTGATTGTAATGGTGAAGTGAGTTATTTGTGGGCTTTCCGAGATGTTTGCGGGGCCGCTTAACGGTTCATGCCCAGATGTGACGTTTTCCTGTCGAAATGCAGTGTTTTGCCCACATTTTAGGGTTGCTTTACATGCTGAGTGAAAATTGCGGAAGTAGGCAATCCACAAATAACTCCTGTATATCACACCGTCGGGAACCATCCCCAAATCTGCCATTTAGCACGAGGTTTGCATGCAGTGGAGGTAACAGGTAAACGCATAATTGAAAATTCCTGCCTCTGCTATGCATCGATCTTGAAACTTGCAGTGCTTGTTTTTGGACCATGCTGGCCCAAATTGGGCTGAACATCGACCTCGTGGTGCTAAAATCGGCACTTGTAAATTTCACTTATGCAATTGCCGTGAGGGCACGTAAAGGTCATGTTAACGCAAAAAAACTTTGATTTCCCCCCTCCAAACCAGGTCTCAAACATTCGAGACCCGGTTTGGATTCGGCTTGCCCTAAAACAACGTCATCTGATCTTCCGTAGCTACAGGCTTACGCCGTCGCTGCCGCACCCTGATCCTGCCATTGGAGATACCCTGGGATGCCATCCACTCATCCAGAGTCATCACAGGGACGACCATCGGACTGATCGCCGTGATCGAACCCATCGGCGAGGCCGTGGTCGTGTTTTCCACCGCGAAGATGCTGTCTATCTTCTCGATCCGCTCGCCTTTCAGAACAGAGCGCACCAGGTCAGTGAGAAAGTCGCTCTCGTCTTCCTCGGTCAGGGCAGAAGCAACCTCGTCGCCATAGAACAGGGTGGCTGCTTTCATCTTCTGACCGATCAGATTGAGGGCGTGTTCCTCCAACGTACCTTCGTAGACCGGAAACAGGATGCGCACAGGCAAGGGTGAACCGGGGCGATACACCCGCCGCATGGCCTGCCACAGGATGGCCAGCGACCATTCGATTTCATAATACACGGCAGTGGAAAACATTCGCAGGTTCAACCCAACCTTGACCAGGCGGGCATTGGTGAGCAACACGTCGATATGGGGAGCATGTTTCTTAATCCAGGCCACCCGTCGACGGGGTGCAACGGAAGGCTTCAGCACGCCCACCCGCAACCCCTTCGCTTCAAGCAACTCGACCAGGTG
>JBDRGC010000196.1:0-5047 GCA_043818215.1 Chloroflexota bacterium
CCCGCTCCCTGCCTCCCCTGCCTCCCCTGCCTACACCCTCTCCCTGCGCGCCGCCCCTCCCCCCGAACTGACTATCGCCGCTTACGGACACATGGCCGAGTTAGCCCGTGAAGCCATCCTGAAATTGGCCTACGAATACGAAGTCTTCGCCGAGTTGGTCGTTCCCACCCAACTGGCTCCCTTTGGGCAAGCCATTCTGGCCTCAGCCCGGCGCACGCGTCGCTTGCTGGTGGCTGAGGAGGGCACTCTCACCCTGGGGTGGGGAGCGGAGGTGCTGGCCCGCGCCGCCGAGTCGCTGGGGCCAAATCTGCAAGCTGCCCGGCGCGTCGCCGCCCGCCAGGTCCCCATCCCCGCCTCCGGCCCATTAGAGGCTGCCGTCTTGCCCGGCGTTGATGATATTGTGCAAATGGCTCGAAAGATGGTATAAACTGCTTGTGGAGGTGTGATATGGTCTCGAAAATAAAATCCATCACGCTACAGAATTTTCTATCTTTCGGCGGAACACCGGTTACGCTTGAGCTTCGCGATCTGAACGTTCTTATGGGGCCAAACGGAGCAGGCAAGACCAATCTGATCGAAGCTATCCATCTGCTGCATAATACGCCAAATGATTTGGCTGCTTTCTTGCGGCAAGGAGGCGGGAGTCATGAGTGGATATGGAAAGGTCAGATAAATGCTAAAGAGAAACGCGCTCGAGTGGAAACGTTTTTGGACTTGGATTTAGATTCCGAAGACGGCCTACGTGCATTTCCACTGCACTATTACTTGGAATTTACTCAATCTGGTTTTACATTCGAAATCACCGACGAACGGGTTGAGGCAGCAGTAATTCTTGAAGGCTATGATCGACCGTCTTTGTTTTTTGGTTATGAAAACGGGCATCCTTTAATTGGCCCCTTTAATGACGATGATCCGCTATCACATATCCAATTCCGTTTACCGCGTGAGGATATTGATCCGCAACAATCCATATTGGCACAGAGAATCGCTCGCAACCAGTTATCCCCCTTAGATGAATACTTCGCATCGATTCGACTCTTTCGAGAATGGGAATTTGGACGTTTCGCCACTCAAAGATTGCCTGGACAGGCTGATCACCCCAACGATTTTCTTGCGGAGGATGGCTCTAATCTTGGTTTGGTTATCAACAAACTGCAAGTTGACCACCATAGGGCCTGGGTAAAGATCATGAATTATATGCAGCGGTTTTGCGATCCGGTCAGCGACATCGTTGTAAAAGTTGAAGCGGGGAGTGTGCAAATCTTTCTGAAAGAAAATTACCTGGATAAACTGACTCCGGCTTCCCGGCTATCAGATGGTACTTTGCGATTTCTAAGTATGCTCGTTGTACTTTTGCACCCTTCTGTTCCTCCGCTGGTCGTTATCGAAGAGCCAGAACTTGGACTTCACCCAGACGCGGTTTCCTTGATGGCGGAAGTGTTACAAGAAGCCTCTAATCGCACCCAGCTAATCATCACTACTCACTCAGACTTGCTCGTAAGCGCAATTGACGACCCTGAGAATATTATCGTTTGTGAAAAGCATAAAGGAGCGACTACGTTCAACCGCTTGAAAGATTACTGTGGAGGTGCGATATGAGAATACGATTTATTCTGAGCGAGTATATGGCAGGAGCGTTGGCCTATGCGGAGTACGACAAACTGGAAGATGGTACCTACGCGGGACGTATTCCTGTTTGCCCTGGCGTGCTTGCTTTTGGGGTATCTTTGCGGGAATGTCAGGATGAATTGCGGTCAACGCTAGAGGATTGGATCTGGGTAGGTGTTAAGTTGAATCATGCTTTACCAATCGTCGATGGTATTGATTTAAATAGGGAGCCAGTTTATGAGCCGATGGACGCCGTGTAAGCGCCGCGCTTTTATCCGTCGTTTGCGTAAACTTGGCTTCGAAGGCCCATATTCCGGGACGCGGCATCAATTTTTTGTTTACCGGCATCAGCGTTTGACGGTGCCGTCGAACGCTGAATACTCCGTCCCCCAATTACGGATGTTGCTCGAAGAGGCTGAGAATATTTTGGGGTGGCGGGTAACCCTGGACGAATGGGAACGGTTACGGTGATATTTTATGGGTGAGTCTTTTCAGATTAGTATCCCACTCCTCAACCCCAACGAACCCGAGGCTCTGTTGGCCGCGCTGCATGTGACAGAGGGCCAGCAAGTCGCGGAGGGCGACTTGATCTGCACCCTCGAGACCACCAAGTCCACCGCGGAGGTGGCCGCGGAGTCTGCGGGATATGTGGCCGGCTTGCAGTTTGCCAAGGGCGATACGGTGCGCGCCGGCGATGTGTTGTGTTATTTGACCGCCTCGCCCGATGAATGGGTGGCAAGGAGCAGGGAACAGGAAGCAGTAAGCAGGAAGCAGGAATCGGGGGGCGAATCCTCACCCCTGATTCCTGAAAACCTGCGCATCACCCAACCTGCGTTGACACTGGCGCGGAAACGCGGACTCGACCTCGATCAATTCCCCATCGGCCCACTGGTCACAGAAAAGATGGTGCGGGCACGGCTGGCGAGTCCCGCAGCAACGCTTGCCGTTCCCGAGAGTGAGTTTGACCCCACCGCGATCATCATCTACGGCGGCGGTGGACATGGCAAGTCGCTGCTGGATTTGTTGCGATCCCTGGGAACGTACCGGGTGGTGGGCTTCGTGGATGATGGCTTGCCTGCCGGTGACGCGATCATGGGCCTGCCCGTGCTGGGCGGGAGCGAGTCGCTGCCTTATCTGTATGCCCAGGGAACGCGTTTGGCGGTCAACGCCGTGGGTGGAATTGGTCGGGGGGATATTCGCATCCAGGTTTTTCGACAATTAGCGGAGGCGGGGTTTGCTTGTCCGGCGGTAGTACACCCGACCGCATTTATTGAACCAGGCGCAACTCTCGCTCCGGGCGTGCAGGTTTTTCCCCACGCCTACGTCGGCAGCGAGGCCCGGGTTGGCTTTGGCAGCATTGTAAACACCGGGGCAATCCTCTCCCACGATTGTGTGTTGGGTAATTTCGTCAACATCTCGCCAGGCGCGATTCTGGCCGGGGAGGTGCAGGTGGGCAATGGCGCGCTGATCGGCATGGGGGTGACAGTCAACTTGCAGGCCAAAGTGGGAGCGGGGGCGCGCATCGGCAACGGGGCTACAATCAAGTCGGATGTGCCAGACGGCGGGGTGGTGCGCGCCGGGGGCGTTTGGCCGGCCTGAATTTTTGTAACCATTCAATCCCACCTCGCGTTACCACGCTCCGGCGTGGTAACGCAGGTCACAACGCTCCGCGTTCCTGCCTGGGCGACGCGGAGCGTCTCAACAAGCGTTCCAACGCAGAGCATTGGAACGAGGGGGGTGAACGGCACGAATTTTTAAAAGTGGAGAGTTGGAAGAGAATTCAGTTATTTCCATTTTGGAACATACTGCCGAAGGTAGCATAAAACACCAAACAAAACATAAAAACCTTTGCGCCTTTGTACCTTCACCTGCACTTGACCGCAGGTACAAGTGTGCGCTTCATCGTGCCCTTTGGGTATTGCGTGATAAATTCTGACCTTTTTTCAGAGGAGCCAAGTATGCCAACAAATAAACTGCAAATAAAAGACGAGTTAACCGAATTTCTTCTCTATACTACGCCAGGCGGAAAGGTACAAGTCGAAATATTTTTTTCACAACGAAAATATCTGGCTTACCCAAAAACGCATGGCTGAATTATTTGGAGTAAATATTCCTGCCATTAACAAACATTTGAAAAATATTTTTGAAAGTGGTGAATTAGAGAAAACCTCAACTATTTCCATTTTGGAAACAGTTCAAACTGAAAGAGACAGAACGGTTAAAAGAAAGATGGAATACTATAATCTTGACGCAATTATTTCTGTCGGCTACAGGGTAAACTCATCTCAAGCCACGCAATTTAGGATTTGGGCTACCGAGCGGTTGAAAGAGTTTTTGATAAAGGGCTTTATTCTTGACGATGCCCGCTTGATAAACGGGGCATATTTTGGCAAAGATTATTTTCGCGAACTTTTAAAACGTGTTCGTTCAATACGCGCAAGTGAACGCAGAATTTACCAGCAGATTACTGATATTTTTGCCTGGTGTAGCATTGACTACAACCCGAAATTGCTCGTGTCGAGATAAATCCGAGACCCTGGGAATAGAAAAAGGAGAAGAACCCCTCTAAGAAATTGGTCAATATTACCCAGTGGGTGAAAGTCCCACCTGACTACATGGTCCCGATCTCTTTCGGGAAAGCCTAGCCAGCAGGTCAGTAGCGAAATCCACCCCGTTTGGCGGGGTCTGCGTCGTGCAAACCCAGTAATGGGAGTACGGAGCTGGATGGAGCAAGGATACAGGCCGCGTCACTGAGCCCCGAAATGGGTATGATGGTGGACGAAAGATAACCATACTGAGAAGTGAGTATGGGAAAGCCGACGGTTTTCATGCGCTGGAAGGCAGCAGTCCTGTGAGCGAAAAGAAAGGGCGAGCACACAGGGCACCACCGGGGTCTACGAGCGGGGCATGTATTCACAGGGGTAATTCGGAAACTCGAGAGAGCCATCATGTCTCCCACCCAAGCAGCCAGAAGATGAGGAGTACTGGCGATAAACAAGAGACCTGGCACTGTCAGGCCACGCTTTCGGCAATGGCAGTGAGCCGTGAAAACGGGACACAAAGAAGAAGAAAGCGGGGAATGGGTATTGGGAAGCGAAAGCGAAAAGCGAAGCGACCCAAGAAGGGCAGATGGCAGTCGCAGCTAAGCATAGTACCGATGGACAGAGAGAAACCTGTCCGGGATGGTGGGGAAGTGAGACCCAAGCGACCCACCGTAGGAAAGGCGAAGCCGGGAGAAACATTCTGAAGGAAGGAAAGATGAGAGGCATTTCAAGGTCATACCTATGCAGGCACTGTGCCAATCGTCTCAACGATACTCCAACAGATTGCTAAGCAGGCAGTCGAATATCCGGAGATGGTGTTCACGACACTGATACACCATATCGACGTGGACTTCTTGAAAGAGGCGTACTGGCGCACGAGCAAAACCGCTGCACCG
>JBDRGC010000197.1:0-11844 GCA_043818215.1 Chloroflexota bacterium
CTCCCCCAGAATTGGGGGCCGGGGGGCGAAGTAGGCTTCTGCCCTCTATTTATTAAGAAAAACCGCCCTCACGCGAATATGAGGGCGGTTGAAGATCGTCTGTTCAAAACCTATACAGCAATTTCTGCAGCTGCTTCTGGTAGTTCGTAGCCGAATTTGCGCAGGCTCTTCTTGAGATCGGCAAGAGATTTGCGACCAAAGCCGCTAATGCTCAATAGAGCCGCCTCACCTTTTTCCAGGCGGTCCAAGACATCACCGACATTGATAACATCGGCTTTTGCGAGGGTGTCAATAGCTCGTTTGCTCAAGTTCAGATCAGCAAGGGGACGATCTGGGGAAACACGGGCAATTGTGCGTGATTCTTTATCTTCCAGATAATCTTGTCGGGCTTTCAGCTTCTTGTAGAAGCGGTCAACCTGACCTTCAGTATCCACAATGCGCTGTTCACCGGTATAGAAAGGGTGACACTTAGAACACACGTCCGTGCGAATCACCTTTTGAGTGGAACCAGTGGTCCATGTATTGCCGCAGGCGCAAGTGACCGTGGCATCCAGGTAGTAAGTGGGATGAATATCTTTCTTCATAATATAACCCTTAAGCAACCGGCACAACGCTAACGCGTTTGCGGCCACCATGAATAGTTTCGAACTTTACCACACCTTCGATGACAGCAAAGATGGTGTGATCTCTGCCCAGGCCGACATTAAGGCCTGGCTTGATCTTGGTGCCGCGTTGGCGAACCAGAATATTGCCAGAACGCACAACCTCGCCACCGAACTTCTTGACGCCCAAGCGTTTGGATTCACTATCACGACCATTGCGGCTGGAACCGCCACCTGTTTTATGTGCCATGATCCTTCTCCCTATTCCACTGATATATCGTCAATCTGAAGCCGCGTATACTGCTGACGATGGCCTCGTTTGCGACGATAACGTTTTCTGGGGATATACTTGAAAACGATGATTTTCCGACCTTTGAAGTGTTCCACAATAGTGGCCTTTACGCTGGCTCCCTCAACCGTGGGCGTACCCACACGGATGTCTTCATCGCCGGCAACCAGGAACACTCGATCAAGATCGATCTGGGTCCCCTCTTCGATATGCAGGCGGTCAACTTCGACCGTACTGCCTGGGACGGCTTTGTATTGCTTGCCGCCGCTTTCTATAATAGCGTACATTTACGTTCCTCCAATCTTCACTTCGCCACACACTTCGCGTGCTACCGCCAAGGTGCGGGGAAGTTGGGGATTCATATTTTATTGGATAACACACACTCGCCCCAGCATCTTGCTGCCAGGGCTGCGTGATTATACTGGGGATATGTAGGGCTGTCAACAAAAGAACACGCAAAAGAACAGGGATATTCGTACACTCACAAAATGACGGTTGGCACTACTAAAAATGGACAAAAATAGTAGTATACTAATGTATACGCGAGTGTATTCTAATGAAAGGGGGTGATGGTTTCAAAATGCAACTCCAACGCATTTCGAAACCACCACCCCTTCTTTTCGAGAAGACATATCTAAATCCCAATTCGAAGAAGGAGGGGCTAAATGCCCGTAAAAGGATGGATTGAAGTCGATGAACTGTACTGCAAAGGGTGTGAACTTTGTGTCGCGGCATGTCCACAAGATGTCTTAGCACTGGATATGAAGCGGCTGACTCCCAAAGGTTATCACCCCGCCTATTTGGAGGCTGATGGATGTACGGGCTGCGGCATCTGCGCGGTTGTATGCCCAGACGCCGCCATCACGGTCTACCGCGAGGCGCCACAGAAAAAATCCAAAGCCCAATTACCCGATTAGGAGGTAGAGAAACGTGGCAAAACAATTACTTAAAGGCAATGAAGCTCTTGCCGAGGCCGCCATACGCGCCGGGGTAGAAGGCTTTTTTGGCTACCCAATCACACCCTCGACCGAATTTCTGGAACACATGGCGCAGCGCATGCCCAGGCTTGGCCGTGCTTTCGTCCAGGCGGAAAGCGAAGTGGCAGCCATCAATATGGTCTATGGAGCGGCTTGCACCGGCAAACGCGCCATGACGGCCTCTTCTAGCCCCGGTTTGAGCTTGATGATGGAAGGCCTCTCTTATATCGCCGGCACTGAACTGCCTGTTGTGATAGTCAACGTGATGCGCGGCGGCCCTGGTTTGGGCAATATTTCTCCATCCCAGGGCGACTATTTCCAAATGACGCGCGGCGGCGGGCACGGAGATTACTTCCCAATCGTATTGGCCCCAGCAACCGTACAAGAAGCCATTGATTATATCGCTCTGGCTTTCGACCTAGCTGAAAAATACCGCTCCATCGTATTCGTGATTGCGGATGGGAATATCGGCCAAATGATGGAACCTGCCGAATTGCCTCCCATGCGTAAGCTCCCCACAGAATTTCCCGATTGGACAGTCACCGGCGCTAAAGACCGTCAGGCCAATATTCTCACCTCCATCTATATCACCCCCCGCGATGAGGAAGTAGTTAATATACGCATACTCAAACGCTGGATGGAGGTCGAGAAAAACGAAGTCCGCTACAAAGAGTATTATATGGACGATGCCGAAATCGCGGTCATCGGCTTTGGGACAGCTGGACGAGTGGCATTATCGGCAATCCGGATAGCTCGCGATGAAGGCCTCGAAGTTGGGTTATTCCGCCCCGTCACACTTGCGCCTTTTCCCAAGAAGCAAATCGAGGCTATCTCAAGACGGGTAAAGCGCATCTTGGTAGTAGAAATGAACTCCGGCATGATGCTCGAAGACGTAAAAGCGGCGGTGCAAGGGCGCGTTCCGGTAGAATTCTACGGACGGATGGGCGGTATAACTCCATTCCCCGATGAAGTCCTGGATGAAATCCGCCGCGTAGCCAACAATACAGAAGACGTAACAGACAAAGAACGCGAACAGTGGCTGGAACGCCTCGAGAAAATAATCGAGGGAGGCAAATAATGGCTGAAGCAAATATCGTTTACCAACGACCCAAATCCCTATCCGACACAGCAAATCTCTACTGCCCAGGTTGTACACACGGCGTAGCCCACCGCTTGATAGCTGAAGTTTTAGATGAAATGGGCCTCCGCGAGAAGGCCATCGGCGTGGCTCCGGTGGGGTGTTCGGTTTTCATGTACAACTATTTCAACGTTGATTTCGTGGAAGCCGCCCACGGCCGGGCGCCAGCCATGGCAACGGGCATAAAACGGGTGCGGCCTGGCAACACCGTATTCACCTATCAGGGCGACGGCGATCTGGCTTCTATCGGCATGGCAGAGATTGTGCATGCAGCCGCCCGCGGCGAAAATATCACCGTGGTTTTCATCAACAACGCCATCTACGGTATGACAGGCGGACAGATGGCCCCCACGACACTGCCGGGTATGAAAACGACTTCGTCACCCTATGGGCGCGACGTAGAATTAGCCGGGTATCCAATCGGCATGGCTGAACTGCTGTCCACCCTGGATGGGGCCGGTTATGTTGTCCGGCGAAGCCTGCACGACGCCAAGAATATCCGCAAGGCCAAGAAAGCGATCCGTATGGCTTTCGAAACACAGCAACGCGGTTTGGGTTTTTCAATGGTTGAGTTACTTTCATCCTGCCCAACCAACTGGAAACTCACGCCGCAAGAAGCATTGAGTTTCATCGCCGACAACATGATGCCCGTCTTTCCACTGGGCGACTACAAGGTAAACCCAGAACTGGCCGGGTTACGGGTATAAAGATAGGATTTACGCAGTTGATCCCCAATTTACCGCAGAGAACGCGAAGAGCGCGAAGAGCGCAGAGAAAACCAAGAAAAACAGTGAAAAACTCTGCGTTCTTCGCGAAGCATACCCGTAGGGTGCAGCGTACTCCGCGGTAAATAGAACAGGATCATTTCAAGTGCGTAACTCCTAAAGGAGTTAGCCATGGAAACAAGTATTATCATATCTGGATTTGGCGGTCAGGGAACCTTATTTGCCGGGCAAGTGCTGGCTTATGCAGCCCTGGACGCCGGTAAACACGTCACCTGGATTCCCTCTTATGGGCCAGAGATGCGCGGCGGCACCGCACGCAGCACAGTGATCATCTCTGACGAGGAGATCGGCTCTCCGCTAACGCGCCGCCCTTATGCGGTCATGGCCCTCAACCTGCCATCGCTGGATAAGTATGAGAACTTGGTCAAACAAGATGGCCTCATGATTGCCAATTCGTCCCTGATCAACCGGGAAATGGCCCGCACAGATGTGAGGGCTTTCTACATCCCCGCCGTAGAGATGGCGGAAGAAATTGGTAATCCGCGGCTGGCTAATATGCTCCTGCTCGGCGCCTTGCTGACCGTCGATCCAATTATCCCTCTGGACACTGTCAAGAAAGCCCTGGATGAGCATATCCCCGAACGCCACCGCAAAACCTTGCCGATGAACTTCGAGGCTATGGATCGGGGGGGCGCGTTTGTGCAGGAAGCAATGGCAGAGAAATGACCGCTGATCGCTGACCGCCGACCGCCGTCTGCGGTCTGTCGTCGAATAATGAGCAACTTTTGCAGTATTGCCATTAAACTCAAACCGGCGCACTTCAACAGGTGCGCCGGTTTTTTCAGTGGTCAGGTGATAGTCAATGTCATTAAGTTAAGCCATCGGCGGATTATCGCGCAGCATCCCCTTGAGGGACGAATCCGCCCAGAGCGTGCCAAACAGAGCGTGTCAAGATCCTCGGTTTTTCTCCTGGCGGATCCGTGATCCGCCAGCCACCGACCCTTAACTAAATGACATTGAGGTGACAATTCAGAAAGTCATCAATCCCAAATCAGCGGGCACACGCAGAACGGCACGCCACGGTTGAAAACACTCAAGCTATCCAGCGCATACTTCAGCGCCGCGGCCGGCTCGGGCACAGGGGGAAGATATTGCTTCTCCGGCATAAATATTCGCACCGGGGCGCACTCATGCAAGCCGGCCAGTTGGCGCGCTTTCGCAAAGGCTTGCTCCAACCCGCCGAGTTCATCCACCAACCCATTCTCCAAAGCCTGACGTCCCGTCCACACCCGCCCGCCGCCGATGGCGTTTACCGCTTCACGCTCCATCCCCCGGCTGGCCGCCACCCGCTCCAAAAACAAATCGTAAATCCGTTGGATGTTTTCCAAAACGAGGGCGCGTTCTTCATCGCTGAACGGTTCTTCGGGCGCGTACAGCCGGGCATTTTTGCCGCGGCTGATGGATTCTTGCTTGATTAAAAATTTCTCGATCAGGCCGACATCTGCAAACTTGCCGCCGAGCACCCCGATGGAGCCGGTGATCGTGTTGGGCTGGGCCAGGATGACTTTACCGGGCGTCGCAACCCAATATCCGCCTGAAGCCGCCATAGGCCCCATCACAACCACCAACGGTTTTTGGGCCGCGATCTTCTCCAATGCCAGGCGCATGGATTCGGAAGCCGTTGACGAACCTCCCCCCGAGTCGACATAGACAACCACGGCCGCGGCGCGTTTGTCGGACAAAATCTGGCGGGCAGCCTGCACCACGCTCATGTCACCAGCGCGGTCATCGAAGACCAGTGGGAGGGGGATGGGAGGCTCGATGGGCGGCCGCTGGCTGTGCCCGTCCACAATCATGCCTTCGATGCTCATCAGGGCAACGTACTTCCCCGGGTGTGCAAGGGGACGGCGGAAGAGTCGCCCACGCGCTGCATCCCAGGAAACCAGCCGGGCGGGTTGATCGCCATCCTGCAAGTGGGCTGGCAAATCATCTTCACTCAGCAGGTCATCAACAACACCCATCTCTTTGGCCTTGAGATCGGTGCAGGGGGTCTTGTCGATCATGATTTTGGCAGTCTCCGTGTCGATCTTGCGCCCATCGGCAATGGCTTTTGCTATCTCGTCATAGGCGGCATCGGCCAGCCAATTCGCCATTGCCCGCGCCTCGTCGGACATCTGGCTGCGAGTGAACATATCGGCAGCAGTTTTGTACGGCGTGATCTGTACGATGTCTGCTTTCACGCCCACGCGTTCTAAGGCCTCGGCGATGAATGTGTACTGGCGGTGCAGGCCCAGGGGAGCAATCGTGCCGCTGGGGAGCAGCAAAATCTCATCGGCTGCGCAGGCCAGATAGTATGACGCCGTATCGTAAATGTAGGACCACGCCACCACTCGTTTCCCGGCTGTGCGCAGTTCTGCAATCACATCCCGCAAGGCATCTAGTTGCGCCAGGGGCATGGCTAACGGTCGCAGGTGCAGCAGTACCCCGCGCACCCGCGGGTCGCCGGCTACAATGCGGAACTGTTCGGCCAATTCTTGCAGGCTGATCTTCGGGGGGCGCAACTGGCGCATGATCAGGTTGCCCGCCGGTTGGGGAAGTTCGGAGTATTCCCCTTCGAGGGTAAAGACAACATAATCGGGAGCTTTCCCAATTCGGCGGCGGAGATTAGTAAGCAGACGGAAGATGTATCGAATGGCGTAGATGGGGTATGTCAACATGGGGCCGTTACTCCTGTTTGTAGTGGGACACGAGAGTGTCCCTTGTGCTGGATGATGCACTGGCGTGCATCACTACCAACCAAGATGTATCGAATGGCGTCGAGGGGGTTTGTAGTGGGACACGGGAGTGTCCCTTATTGGCAAAGACAGCATCAGGTTTGGTGTCCCCACCATCTACGCCGTTGCCGAGTAGAGCGGTAGATGTCAGGATCAGGGTTGTTAATCAGATCAGGCAAGGCAATCAAAGATCAGAACGGCATAAGCGGCGCCAACTGCTTTGACGGTCTGCCAGTTGCGCCAGCGCGGGTCAAGATTTTTGTATTCGTCCAGGTTGAGTTTGTCGAGGTCGTAGGGCAGCGGCTGTGCCAGTTGGATCTGTAATTGCTGCAAGGCCGATTCTTCGTTCGGCTGAGGGTAGAGATGGTCGAAAGACCTCAAGGCCTCAACCACTTTTTCAGCACCCAGGTGATCGGCCAGAGCGACGAAATCGAGATAGTCACGGGTCGCGTTCCGCTTGAGAATCAGCACTCCCTTGATCCGCAAAATTTCGGCTTCTGTAGGGATGGTGATCTTTTCACCCAGGTACTCGATCTGGCAAGTATCCAGCGGCTCATCCCGGATCAGCTGCCGCACCCCGGTTTCGATGCCATCCAGGCTGCCGAGAATCTGGACGGGGCGATTGACGCGGGCCGTCTTCCAGCCGGCGACCGCCTCCAGTTCAGCCAGAACCTGGTCAAATCGCTGCCGCAGGTCGGTGAGAACGTGATCGGCATCGATGGACAGGCGATGTTCAGCATACATTGCCGCGGCGGTGCCGCCCACGAGGACGGTCTCCGGCAGGATGCGTTGCAGGTGAGCTGCGGAAGAAAGCACCTGTTCCCACTCAGGTAAGATGTTGTTCGGCATAATATTTCCAGAAATGGTAGCGTTGGGCGTAGGGATCAGCGATGTGCGCGCCGCACACACGCAGCACCTTTTCCATCACGGCCCGGTCGTTGAGTGCCGCCCGGCGCAACTCGGCCCAATCCTGACGCTTGCCGCGAGCGATCAAGTCGTCAATGGCGGCCAGAGTGAAGTCTTGATGGGTGAGATGACGGTGGTACATAACGTGATTATACCTGAAAGTATCCGGATTCAAAAATTCCGCCGGAGAATTTACAGCTCTCCCCGGCGGGATCATTCGCCATTCGCCATTTACAATTTATAATTCACTATTTACCATTTACAATCAGGTTTTGTAACCGTTCAGCCCCCCGGCCCCCAATTCGGGGGAGTCAGCTTACCAAAGTTGGGATGCCTGTGTTGCTTCCCCCAGGCTTGTACTAAGCGTGTCAAAGGGATTGGGGAGCAACACGGGGGCTAATACTCACTTTACCATTTATCATTCACCATTTACAATTTACAATTTGGTTTGTAACCATTCAGCCGTGTTATGACCAAAATCCAAGCGTGTTAATGGACGGATCACGGTGTGTTATGATTGGAATCATTGCGTGATATGCTTGTCATCACGTTGGGATACGCCTGTTATTACGCCGTGTTGCCCAGGAATCCCGGCATAATATCGAAAGTTTCGCATTCACTGGCAGTGTGACTGACCGCAAACGAATGATCCCGCCGGAGACATCACACCCCACCCCAGCGGGAGCATTCAAGACCGAAGGTTGTTTCCTTACACCTATCGGTCAATCCCAACATACGAATATTGGGGTATCCCTCATCCTTCCCCCTTCCCCCTTCCCCCTTCCGCCTTCATCCTTTGTTTCCCCTTCTCCAGTCAGGATGATCTCCCCACAGCGCAGGCAGGCGTGGGCGGCGTAGCCTTTGGACATGACACCGTTTTTGGCGAAGGCCAGGGTCAGCGCTGCGGGGAGCCTTATCGAGTTATGGTTACTTTTGTAAATCCCGAAATAGATAAAGCTACTGAACCAGACCACGACCGTTTTTAGGCATCGTTTGGCGCCTGACGAGATGACCGTCCTATCGGAGATATATTGCGCGATATCTACGAATCTCGCGTATCCAGATCAGAACCAAGAGCTTTCTAATGTATTTAGGCTCTTTTGGAATTGCCGGGGTACCCCCTATATATGGGGGACTCCCCGGAAATTCCAAAAGAGCCGATAATGGTAACTACTCAGCCATCGTAGGAATAGAACGCGGATTTTGTGGATTCAACGGATTTGCGCGGATTCTTTTGTTTTTAATCCGCGTAAATCCGCTCAATCCGCAAAATCCGCGTTCTATTTTTGTGCATTTGGCTATAGCCTGAGTAATTCCAGATAATGTTTTGACCCTGCCTACTCAGTATAAGCATGATGAAGCGCGCGAAAAATGTGGGAGACCTTTAGGGTTTCCAAAACCCTAACCCGGACGAGCCGGAACCACGGATTACACGGATTTTCACGGATTTTCTTTTTGTTTTTACCGTGCAATCCGTGACATCGTGCCCGTTGGGTAAATCTGTGGGTAATATTCTTGTTTTTTGAGCAAGGAATCAACTACTAAAACCCTAAAGGTCTCCCTAAACTTGTTGGTAGATAATGGCGTCAGGTTAGGAACAGCGTATGATTTATCTAACGTAAAACGATGAATTCCTGGATAAAACGGTATGAGTTCTTGAAACCGTCTGCAGAATAGTTTTGAAGAATATTCCCCAACGCCCTGCTCAACAGATTTCTATCAGTCTGGCCTGGCACGATGATAATGCCCCAATGCTCCTGTCCCGCTAGAAACCACTCCACAGCCAATGGAGCAAAATCTCTGGCGTTGCTGGTGAGCAGAATGCGTTTCTGACTGGCAGCAAGTTTTAGCACATCTTCGTCATCAGCTCCTTCAGAGAGCTGAGTTTGTACCAACACCAGGTCAGCCCCAAGCCGTTGACCGACTTTCATCAATCCACCCCAAACGTGCTCGTCCAGTAAAAAACGATGGGCCATCACGCCATTTGCCCTGTCAAATGAGCGAATTGTTCAACCGAAAGCATATTGCGAAGTTGCTCGTGAACAGCATCCGATGTATTCGCATCAATCTCAGCTTCTATCTCTTCTTGATGGTCGTAATAATAGGCAACCGCCTCATAAATTGCAGATATAGGCAGATGAGGTAAGTCTTCTCGGGTAATTTCCTCGGCGGTACGACCGGCTTTTATAAATGCAGCTACATGCCGCACGGCCACCCTGGTCCCGCGAAGGTAAGCCTGAAGTCCCGCAGATGTTGGACGCTGTTCGATATATTTCGTACTCCCTAACTGCAAACGAATAATTGTTTCCGCCATACTATCGGGTGTAGCGTGCATTTCTTTTGCCCTTTTTTGGAGAAGATGATAGGTATACATTGGAATCATGATTTTTTCTTGCATGGCTTGTTTCTCCTTTTGCCACCAATGAACCAGTGCCAGCATTATACTTCATTCTTCCGCTGCGTACTTGCTCAAAATGATAGTGGTGTATTGCATGAGTCCACTGAAAAAAAGTTATCTCACCGCAGAGTACGCAGAGAGCGCTGAGATTTTTAAATAATTAGTTTAAGGTTTCTATACTTTGCCTGGTTGGCTGACAAATCTTTTTCGTATACGGATTCAACGGATTACACGGATGATAAATCCAAAGAATCCGTTGAATCCGTGTGCTCCGTATACAATTTCCGGGCCTGACCCAGCTGTGGACGAGTTTTGTCAGTCAATCAGATACTTTGCTCAAATTCTAGTGCGAATTCTAAAACCTGTTTTTAAGTTTTTCTCTGCGTTCTTCGCGGTCTTCGCGGTCGCCGTAGGCATGCTTCGCAAAAAGAGTTTTTTCAGTACACTCATATAAAGTGACCCAAAAATATTTAGGTTTTTCCTTCGTGTTCCTTTGTGTGCTTTGTGTACTTGTGGTAATAGTTTTTCCTCTTTGGCTCTGCCTCGCCGCGTTCCACTCAATCCCCCAGGTTCAGAACACGAATATCATTCAGACTCTTCTACAAGGTAAGCCCCCAAGCGGTGCAAAAGACGCTGATGTCGTTCGTTCGATATCGTACCGATGCTTCCCAGGATACACTGGCGTGGTAAAACAGCAAGAAAACCCAGGCGGATGATCGAATCAGCCAGCAGACCGCTCTCGGCAAAATCAGCATCCAGTCTGCCAATTTCTTCGTCGAAGTCAGGTACCATTTGACGCAACTGGGTGCTAACCCCACAGACCAGCATATCGCCATAGGGTCGCATTATTCGCAGCGCGACGGCTGGCCGGTTTTTGACACTCCCACCGGCCTGAGGAAGTGCAGCCAGAATCATATCACCCTGCTTCATCGGTCATACCCGGGGTTGTTTTCCTTGATCATGGCAGGTGAGTATTCAGGCTCGTTGTCACCGTATGCGCTGTTTAGCCAGTCAGCAGATGCTCGAAGCCATGCAGCGCGCTCGTTACCTTCTGACGGCAACACAGCAATCATCACTTTGGAGAGTCTGGGCAGTTGGATCGGCTGTAATAGCCTTAAATGATTGTGGTCAACAACTTGGGCTTCAATCGTTTTCATCGCCTGCTATTCCTTTCTTTACAAATGACCTTCTCTTCTTTCCTATAAACATTATACTTCATTCTTCCGCTGCGTAAAAATGATAGTGGTGTATTGCATCCCAAAGGATGCGTAAGTGCAATGCAGTTCTATCAACAGGATTTTGAGCAATTACGTTTTGACTTACCTAACCCGGACGAGCCGGAACCACGGATTACACGGATTACACGGATTTTAAGCCGTAATTATTAATTCTCTACCGTACATCCATGGAATAGAACGCGGATTACGCGGATTATTTCTGGGAAATTTACCAGGCAAAGACTTGGTTTTCTTAAAATCGTATTTGAATCCGTGAATATCCGTCAAATCCGTGTAATCCGTGTTCCATTTGACTAACCGTCAATTCAAATGTACGGTAGAAAAAATATTTATAATTCTGTTTAAATCCTGAAAATCTGTGTCCCATTATTCTTTCTCCGACAAGCTGCTAGCGGTGTGACTGACCGCAAACGAATGATCCCGCTGGAGAGTTTACATCTCTCCCCAGCGGGATCATTCGCCATCCACAATTTGCCATTCGCTAGATGACGCATCACAAAATGCTCTAACCGCCGTCCTTTGCGAAGCATCCCTGTGGGACGGTGGCGGGGACGCCGCTGGGAGCATCTTTGAGATCACACCAATGGTAAGTGGTAAATGGTTAATGGTAAATTGTAAATGCTGTGAATACATCGCCGCAATCACTTACCATTTATAATTCACCATTTACCATTTACAATTGGTTTTGTAACCGTTCAGCCCCCCTGCCCCCAATTCTGGGGGAGTCATCCTCCCAAAGTTGGGGGAGCCCTCGTGCTCAACCCAACACTGGGGAAAGCCCGTGTTGCTCCCCCCAG
>JBDRGC010000198.1:0-5657 GCA_043818215.1 Chloroflexota bacterium
AAGTAAGTGATATCTCGTTCCACTGCTCCGCAGCGGAACGCTTGCAAGGATGTTCTACGTCCCAGAGTGAAGCGCAGAGCGCATAATCGGTGGGTTCGCCAAAGGCACTCGCTTCGCGTCGCGGCGCAGGAGCATCGTAACCAGAGCAAGGCCATCACTTAATATCTAGCCACTACCAAAGATAGTTACGGTGAAACAATGCCAAAACAGATCGATCAACTACGTGAGCAATTGCTTCCTATTCTACGGAGGTACCACATCCAGAAAGCCATCCTTTTTGGGTCATGGGCGCGCGGCGAGGCTACACGGCGCAGCGATGTCGATTTGATCCTGGTGCAAAATACGGAAAAAAGATTTTTAGAGCGGTATGACGGTATTTTCTACGAAATGAACAAGGTAATTGCAGATAGAGTTGTGGAATTGCTCATCTATACCCCAGATGAACTGGCTGCAATTTCCCATCGTCCTTTTATTGCCAGAGCCTTGAAAGAAGGGAAGGTGATCTATGAGTCAAAGTAAAAACCAATACGAGGCAGAGCGGTGGTTTCAAACAGCCCAGGAAGACCTGCAAGCTGCGCAGATCTTGCGAGAGGCTGATATTTACGCTCACGCATGTTTCCACGCTCAACAATGCGGCGAGAAATCGCTCAAAGCCATGTGGTATCTGCTCGATTGCGATCCGTGGGGGCATTCCATCCAGCGGTTAGTGAGAGAATTCCCAGAGCTGGATCGGATCGCCGACCAAGATGAGTGGTTACAGCGGGGCGCGTTTTTAGATCGGTTCTATATCCCTACACGTTATCCGAACGGCTTGCCTGATCTGACCCCAGGGCAAAGCTATTTTCGGCAGGACGCTGACCAAGCGATTGAACAGGCTAATTTCTTTCTGGATGCCTGCCGGGAGTTGTTGGCATCTGCATAATTAGCATGAGCAAAATCCATCCTCGCGCTAACAGATGTCACTTGACGCTCTACTAGACATCTGTTAATGTTATAGAATGTTCGACAAGTGTCGAATGAGGTATTGCCATGAGCTTACTATCAATCATCAAAGTTCCGGCACTCACCGTAGCGGGCGCCATACCGTGGTGCCCGTGTGTATTTAACCTAAAAGGCAGTTTTGAATGGAGAAAATTAACATGACAGAAACACTAAATGCTTTCAAAATGGCGCAAACCCAGTTCGATCACGTAGCCCGAGTGCTGAACCTTTCACCCGATGTTAGGGAGATACTGCGTTGGCCGGCACGCGAGTTCCGCTTCCAGATTCCGGTCAAGATGGATGACGGCTCTACCCGGGTGTTCTCTGGTTTTCGAGTGCAGCATAGCGATGCCCGCGGCCCGGCCAAAGGCGGTATCCGCTTCCATTCATCCGAAACTATCGACACTGTTCGTGCGCTGGCGATGTGGATGACATGGAAATGCGCGGTGGCCAATATCCCCTTGGGCGGCGGAAAAGGCGGCGTAGTCGTTGACCCATCCACTCTGACTGAGGGTGAGAAAGAAAGACTCTGCCGCGGCTGGATAGATCAAATATATCGCAATATCGGCCCCCGGCAAGATGTCCCGGCCCCCGATGTGGGAACCACACCCCAAATGATGGGCTGGATGATGGACGAATACTCGAAGTTGGTGGGGCAATACACCCCAGGTGCTGTCACCGGTAAACCAGTGGGGGGCGGCGGCTCGTTAGGGCGCACCGAGGCCACCGGTTATGGAGTGATCTACACTATTCGAGATACCATGAAACACCTGGGAATTGACCCCACCGAATCCGTGGCGGCCATCCAGGGCTTTGGCAATGTGGCCCAATACGCCGCGATTGGCTTTATCGAAATATTGGGCGGCAAGGTGGCTTGCGTTTCCTATTGGGACCGTGACGACCGAGTACCTTACACAGTCAGCCACGCAGATGGGATAGACCCTCATTACCTGAAATCCATCACCGACATGTATGGCTCCATCGACAAAGATAAGGCCCGTGAAGCCGGCTATGTCATTGAAGACAGCAATGCCTGGATTTCTAAAGACGTAGATGTGCTGATCCCGTCTGCTTTAGAAGGCCAGATCAACGCCGAGACAGTCCAGAGTATCAGCAGCCAGGTGAAAATCATTGCTGAGGGTGCTAACGGGCCGACTACCCCCGAGGCCGACGAAGTGATCAAAGAGCGCGGCATTTTCAATATCCCCGACTTTTTGTGCAACGCTGGCGGCGTCACCGTTTCGTACTTCGAGGGTGTTCAAAACGATATGAATTTCTATTGGACCCGCGAAGAGGTAATCGAACGCCTCGACAACAAAATGACGATAGCTTTCAGCGACGTGTTAGAAATGGCGAAGAAAGAAAATGTTTATATGCGCGATGCAGCCTATATGGTCGCTATCAGCAAAGTTGTCAAGGCCATGGAGTTGCGCGGCTGGATATAGCCTTTAGCGTCGATTATTATTTCGTCTCTGCTCTAACACAAAACAGGCTCTGCTCCGGCAGGGCCTGTTTTGCTTGCGTTCCGTCCCAAAATCCACTACAATCTAAACATGACCCCACACTCTGCGGCTTTTGCTCATTAGACTTGTTGCTGAATAAACGAAACTAGAAATTGGACACGGATATTACCCAAAGGGCACGCTGCCACGGATTTACCCTTCGGGCTCTGCCACGGATATTTTTATCAAAAAACAAAGAGAAATCCGTGTTGCTCCGTGGAATCCGTGTACAAAAGCTTACTTTTTTTTATTGAGCAACAAGTGTATTATCTGTTTACTCGGTATGTCCCTTCTAGCTGCGTTTTCCTGCGGCAGGGGTTGCTGGCGATTCTGCTGCCGGTTCTGGGGCCGTTTTTTTGTGATCTGGATGCGGCCGGGGCGGGCAGTGTGAAACTCGGACGTGTGCCCAAAAGTGTGGTAAACATAGAAAACAGCAGTTCCCGGTATAGGAATCGCTGGTACGGAGGTGGAATACGATGGAATTAAGCCCCAGTGCCCAGAGAGTGCAAGACGCGTTGGAGAGTCTCGGCCTGAGGTTGCCGGTGGTCGAGCTGCCCGACAGCACCCGCACCGCCGCCGAGGCAGCCCAGGCCATTGGCTGCACCGTTGGTCAGATTGCCAAATCGTTGATCTTCAAAACCAAGATTACAGGGCGTCCGCTGCTTGTGATTACCAGCGGGGCTAATCGAGTACACGAGAAGCGAATCAGCCAGGTGTTGGGTGAAAAGATTGGCAAGGCGGATGCCGATTTCGTCCGTAAACACACGGGGTTTACGATTGGCGGGGTGCCTCCGGTGGGACATTTGCAGGCACTGACAACCTTCATCGACGAGGATTTATTAAAGCACGAGGAGATTTGGGCAGCCGCGGGGACGCCCAATGCAGTTTTCCGTCTCACAGGTGATGATCTGGTGAGAGCGACCGGGGGAATGGTGATTTCCGTCACTCCGTAGGAATCAAGAGCTGTGCGGCGATATTTTTGGATGAAGAAACGCTATCTGTTCATCATGGCTGGAATTGTTGTCATCGGGGGGATAGCGATGGCATTTTTGACGCTGCCGCCTGATCAGATACCAGCGCTGATCCTCGCGGATTCTGGCGTTAGTACTTCTGGTGCAGCCGCAACCATCTTTCCTCTTCAGGCGAGTCCATCCCCCACACTTCCCCCCACCCGCACCCCCTTCCAACCTGCGACCAATACCCCCACCCCCACAGTCACTCCATCAGTGACGGCCACGCCATCGCTGACCCCGACGCCCACGGCCTCTCCCACCCCCACGCCGCCATCCGAGGCTCGTATTCAGGGGATTCAAGGTCGCTGGCCGGCCTATTCATTGAATTGCGAGTCCCGCTCGGCGGTGGATTGGGCAGCCTATTTTGGGGTACAGATCAATGAGATTGCGTTTTTCGATGCACTCCCAGTTTCCGACAATCCCGATCTGGGATTTGTGGGCGACGTTCATGCTTCCTGGGGGCAGATTCCACCCCACGATTACGGTGTACATGCCAAACCGGTTGCCAACTTGCTCCGTGAGTATGGTCTCTATGCCAAAGCAGTACGCGGCCTGACCTGGGACGAACTGCGCACTGAGATCGCCGCTGGGAATCCGGTGATCGTGTGGGTAATTGGTCATGTGGGGCTGGGGACACCGGTCCCGTATACCTCATCCGATGGGCACGCAACGGTGGCGGCACGCTTCGAGCATACTGTCATCGTGATCGGTTACACAGAATTCGAGATGACGGTGCTGGATGGGAATTGGGTGTATAACCACTCGGTGAAAGATTTTCTGGATTCGTGGGGTGTGTTGGGAAATATGGCCGTGGTGCGGGGGGAGTGATGAGTGATGATTGATGAGTGAAGCTTGGTGCAAGGTGCGTGAAAACGTGATCAATCACGTTTTCACGTCTCCCACTCCGCTGCGCTTTGGGGACTGCGTCCGTCGATGGTCGGTGGTCGGTAGTCGGTGGTCGGTAGTCGGCGGTCGGTAGTCGGCGGTCGGTGGTCAGTGGTCGGCGGTCAGTGGTCGGCAGTCGATGGCCCCACTCCGCTGCGTTTCGGGGACTGCCTCACGTCTCACAAGCTAAAACGCCCAAATCAGGGTCATCACTGCGCACACTGCGGTGATGATCAATGCGATGACGAACGTGGTGCGGATGACTTGAGCCTCTTCGCCGATGCGGTCGATGCTGGCGGAAGCGTTTTGAAGCTTGGCGGGGGAGATGACACTTGCCAGCCCGCCGCCGATTCCGCTGGCAGCCGCGATGAGCAGGCCGGCTGCTCCGATCTTTTCGGCAGTCGATAGATGTAGTGCTGTCAACATGGCAATGGAGGAGGTCTCAGAGCCGCTGACAAAGCCGCCCAGCAATCCCAGGAATGGAGCCGCCAGCGGGTAGAATTTGCCGAAGAGTCCCGCGGCTGCATTTGCCAGCACATGGATCATATTTTGCGAAGGGATTGTCAACTGCCAATCGAGGCCTTTGCCGGAATGGTTGATGACAAAAGCGATGGCAAAAAAGATGGCCGCCGAAAACACGGGACGCGGAGCGCGTTTGAGCCATTTGCGCCCGGCCGTGGCAAGCTGCTGGCGTGAAGTTTTGATGAGCGGCAACGCTAAAACTGTGCTCACCAAAATCCAGAAATAGGCCTGCCAGAAGAGCCTGATTTTCTCCGGCGCGCCGGGGATGATATCCAGTGGCATGGCCCATCGTTCGAAGGTCAACTCGAAGAAGGGCAGGAATGGGGCGTTGACCAGCAGGGAGAAGACGGTCAGTATGATCCAAGGGGAGATGGCGGCCCACAGAGGCAAACGCTTCTCCACAGCGAGGTCATCTTCGTCCAACTTGCCACGGTCTATGACTTGTTGACCGGTCAGCTTGAGATAAACCAGCATGGCCACAATCACCCCTAAACCGGCCGCGATCCCAGTTGTGGTAATCAAACCCAGGGCATTCATGCCAATGGCAATGAACCCAGCGGTCAGCCCAGCGATGAGGGTTGGAATCAGCCCCTTCCAGATCAGCTTCCACCGGCCCACAATCCACAGCATCCCAAACGCAATGCAGGTGCTGATGACTGGCATATAGCGAGCGAAGTAGCTGCCGACCTGTTCCACCGGCTGCCCGACGAAACTGGCGAAAACGACCACCGGAATGCCGAGCAGGGCGTAAGTG
>JBDRGC010000199.1:0-2245 GCA_043818215.1 Chloroflexota bacterium
TACCTGGATGGCGATGAAATGGGCCAAGTCTTTGACCAGGTAAAGGCGAAAGACCAGGCTAAAGCGTTCAGCCGGGCTATAGAAACTGCTGCCAGAGAGACTATCATGCGTTCGCTGGCAAAATACCTCCACCCGGCTAAAATCCGCCCCAGTGACAGTCGCATAATAGGAACTGCGGAAGAAGTCCCCCATCACGCTCTCGATAGAGGCCGCGTGCGCATCCACCCATTCGAGATCATTACCATTGGCGGCGACGACCTGATATTGATCGTGCCCGCCCATATTGCCATCCCTTTGGCTTGCGAGATCAGCCAGACTTTTCAAAAAGCGATGCACGCGGCCTGCTTGAATGATCCGGTGTTGAAACCGCTGGCAAGCAAACCGTACACCCTCTCCGGCGGGGTGGTTCTGGCCGATGACCACAACCCCGTACAGGCGCTACAGGATCTGGCCAGCGCGCTGAAATCATCAGCCAAACAAGCTCACTATACTGACGATGATAAAAACCAAAACGGGCATTTGGACTTCATTGCACTGATGGGCACCGACCTGCCCGAACGCGACCTGGAACAAAGCCGCGACCTGTATCCACATACAATTGCCCAACCCGGCCTCCGCCCTCGCCCCCTTTCCCTATTGGGACGTCCTTACCGGGTTTCCCAACTAGCCGATGCCTGGAATGAGTTGGTCGCCCTGAAAGCCGCAGGGTTCGCCAACACCCAAATGGCGCTTCTGGCCCAAGCACTGCTCAAGGGGGTGCAGCAATCGGGGCTGTTTTACGAATACCAGCGGGCGCGGGGCAAACCTGAAGCGTTTGCTCATTTAGAGGCCGCCATGCGCAGCCTGCAAAACATCAGAGAACGCGACATCGAAATCTGGAAAATATTCCCGGATTATCCACTCCCAGAGTTTAGCGCCCGGACCGTCTTGTGGGATATTGCTGAACTATACAGTCTGGTTTGGAAGGAGGGTTGATGTACACGATTGAAATATTCATTTCCCTGAAATCTCCCCTACACGTGGGAGGGCTGTCACCAGCCAGCACGGCCGCGGTACGTGGGATGGTCAAAACCCGGGATGGCTGGCCTTTCATTCCTGCCAGCAGTTTCAAGGGACGCCTGCGCCACACCATCGAACGGCTGGCCCACGGTCTGGGGTCGCCAGCCTGTGAAACACATCGCAAAATGTGCCGAAAAGCGGATATAGCTTGCCCGGTGTGTCAGATTTTCGGCTCGCCCTGGCTGCCTGGCCCGGTACGATTTGTGGATATTGAACTCAGCGGGCCGCCAGCGATGGTAGAACAGCGGGAGAAGATAAAGCGGATGGGATTACCCCATCCGCAAACGACAGAGCGGTATGGGGTCGGGATTGACCGGCGGCGAAAGGTAGCCGCCGATCATTTGCTGTACACCACTGAACTCTTCCAGCCAGGCGTGCCCCTGACCTTTAGCGGCCCGTTGGATGGCACAGTCTCTTCGAAAACCGCTGCCTGGATAGCCGCCGGGATGCGCTACCTGGACAGCCTGGGAGGCGACCGCAGCCGGGGCCTGGGATGGATTGTCGGAGAGGCTATAGTGAAAGATAGAGCCGGAAACGTGGTATCTGCGGAAGATCTGCGAGCTGAACTGGAGGCGAAGTCATGACGGCATACAAGATTCTCTCCGTGACCATCGCTTCCAAGACGCCGCTCCACCTGGGGGATCAGAGCGGGTTTGGCAACTTCGAGCAAACAACCGCTTTCATTCCCGGGGCGGCTATCCGCGGGGCATTAGCCCAAAAGGTACTCGACGAAGGCAGATCCGGTGGGCACGATTTCGAAGAATTGCTAGGTGAAGACGATATCTTTTTCGGCCCAGCTTACCCAGGTCAGGCGGCCCCCGTACATCCTTTTCCATTAACCGCTCGCACCTGCAAGTACTATCCGGGCATCCCCTCTTCCCAGGATAAACCCTGGGAGATCAAACACGGGGTCTACGATATTTTGATCGAGCGGTTTTTATACGAGCTACTCGTTGACTCCCGGTTCCCGGGGCGGGATGTTTGGCTGCCTGAGTTCAAGGAAAAATTGCCTGCTTTGCAGCAAACTCTGGGGGAAAACTGCCCCCGGTGCAGTTCTGAAAAGGTCTCCCTCGAACCAGCCAGCGGGTACTACATTCCCGTGATAGACGAAGACGATGAAGCAAAGATGAGCCTCATCGCCGCCCAAAAACCCCTGGTGCGGCGTAGGGCGCACGTCGGGATTAAC
>JBDRGC010000200.1:0-8952 GCA_043818215.1 Chloroflexota bacterium
AACCCCCCCCCCCTTTTTTTCTATTTTTCGAGGCGATATTTTTTCGCTACAACACACCCAGTAATCCAGGTCTAAAAAAGAGTGTTGTGGCAATCAAAAAACGATCGTTAGAATACGGCTCGACAAAACCGTTTCCCAAAAACGAGGAGACAACAAATGAAATTCTCGGTGCCTTTGGGGTTGAGGCCTGCGCAGCCGCCTGCAATAGACGTGTGCGCCCATTGGCGGGAGGATTCTTTCCGGCCATCCAATTCTTCAATATTCGTCCCAGGCTGGCGTCCAAAGTATCCTTCTTGTACTGCCTACGTAAACTCATACTGCACCTCCCGTATTCCCGCTCCATCGGATTCGAGGTGTTTCTTCAAAGCCTGCCGGCTATAATGAAGGCGGGATTTCACCGTCCCTACGGGCACATCTAGAACTTCAGAAATCTCGTGTAAAGAAAGATCATTGATGTAATACAAAACTACTACAGCACGTTGAGGCAGCGATAAAGTGCCTATCGCCCGATGGACACCACGCCACTCATCTTCCATTTCGATTAAATAAGATGGCGATTGTTTCTGGCTCCCGGTCAGCCATTCGGCCATGTCTTCTAACGGGCGCAGCCAGCGGTTATGGCGTTTGACCCAGGTATAGGTCAGATTCATGGTTGTTCGATAGAGCCAGGGTTCTAGAGGTCGCTCAGGGTCTATGCGGTTGGCGAAGCGGTGTACACGCAAGAAAACGTCTTGCATCAAGTCCGCGGCCGCAGCATCATCTCCTGTAATTGCTAACGCCGTGCGATAAACCAGATGCTGGTGACGATCATAAAGTTCCCCCAGGGCAATCAGGCTGCCCTCCTGAAGTCGAATTATCAATTCGCGATCACTTGACACGTAATGTCTACCTCTCAAATTGTGAATTGTCTCTTATTATATACTACTTACTCTCTGAATTGGTTCAATTGACTTATTTCTGAATAAGTTGGCAAAGAATTTTGTACACGGATTTCACGGACACCGTGCCGGTACGGTGTAAAGCGAAATAATAAAGGAAAAAATCCGTGGTATCCGTGACATCGTGCCCGAAGGGTAAATCCGTGTACAAAAAAACAGTCATCGTTATTGGGGAAAAACTCTAATAATAAGGGCATCTTCCTGAATTCTATTGTCGTATTCCTTGAAAGTCAAGTCATCGCGTTCATTTATCTAAAAAATTTATCGTCATCTACAATTGCTCAACGCTTCTCCCAGATTTATGCCGTTTTCCACAAGGCTGACGGGGACTGCAAGTGAACGAATAGAGGCTGCCAACTCGTCCGTGCCGGGGGAGCCGTCAAAGGAAGCGGCATCCAATAAAACCACCACCGGGCGCAAACTCATACGCGCGATATGATCCACGCTAACGGCAACATCTGGGCGGGTCGAGGAACTGATCAAGATCACAATGCTGCCGCGCGGCAAATGCCGGGCATGGGCCGAAATCAAGGATGATAATGACACCTCGCCAACCGCCTGCGATAGGGCCAACGTTTCTAATATTTTTCCCAATTGACGCGGGCCTCGGTCGGGCGGCAATAGGTACAAGGATTGCCCATAGCTGACGAACCCCACTGCGCGGCCGCGTTTAATATAGTATCTCGCTAACGAGGCGGCAATGCTGACCCCATATTCTTCTGTTGATGGCGGCAGGGCTGTTTTCTCAGCAGATTCTAAGAGCAGGCTGCCCACATCTGTCAGCGGCGTGAACGGCATGGCGGCCTGCACATCCTGCTCACTATCGCAGAAAATCCACACATCGGCGCGCGGATCCAATTCGAATTCCTTAACCATCAAGCGGGAACGCCGGGCCGTGCTGGCCCAATGGATGCGGTTCAAGGCGTCACCCTGTGCGTACTCGCGCACACCGGAGGCATTGGGCGTGATCTGGTGAGTTTTACGGCGCAGGCCCTCGCCCCCGGGTAATAAGCCAGGAGGGTTGGGAAAAGCGCTCACATCCACCATATAAGGATAAACCAACAAAGTTTCTTTGGAGGGCACAGTGAGGCTGACTTGAAACAACCCAAACACATCTCCTGCGACCAATTCGGTTGGGCCTAGAGGAAACATCCCCCGGTGCAGTAAGCGCGTGCGTGAAAGATAAAACTGCGACTGCCGTCCTCCAACACGAGTGAAGACGCGTGAGCCTCGCGCTCCGGGCAGTTTGGATCGATCCCGCACTTCCAGCCACAAAATCGGGAAACGGCTGGCATTGCGAATATTGAATTGCTCAGTTAATACCTGCCCCGCTTGAGCGCGGTGAAGGCGCGTCCTGCGCTGGGCGTGAAGGCCCCGCAAAGACAGCCTGGCCCACAGCCAGCTTCCAGCCAACAAGAATACCCACAAATAAACCAATTGCGAATACAGCGCGTTGCCGGTGACTCCCAGGGCAAACAAACTCACCGCCAACAGTGCCAGTACCACGCGCAGCGAAACGCTCATTATTTCGCCTCGCGGACCAAGTCCCCGCCGGGAACCGGCACCTTCCCCACGATTTCGGTCAAAATTTGCTCCGGACTCACATCCTGCAAACGAGCCGCCGGGCCGAGAATCAAGCGGTGGGCCAGGACTGGTTCAACCAGCGCTTTGATGTCGTCGGGGAGCACAAAATCCCGCCCATCCATGGCGGCCGTGGCTTTGCTGGCGTGGAATAATGCCAGGCTGGCGCGCGGGCTGGCACCCAAGTAAATCTCGTGGTGCAGCCGGGTTTGCCGCGCCAACTCCACAATATAAGATTTCACCGCGGGGGCAACGTATACCGATTTGACCTGCTCTTGGGCTGCTAACAATTCTTCGACGGGGGCAACCTGGGTCATATCATCCAATGGGTGATGGTGATGCTGGCTGTCTAAGATTCTGATCTCATCCTTTTTTTCTGGATACCCCAGGCGGATGCACAGCAAAAAGCGATCCAGTTGGGCTTCAGGCAAAGGGAAGGTGCCCTCGTATTCGATGGGGTTCTGGGTTGCCAGCACCATAAAGGGTTCCGGCAGCGGGTGAGTGACACCATCCACAGTGATTTGGCGCTCCTGCATGGCCTCCAGCAAAGCGGATTGAGTTTTGGGAGTGGCGCGATTGATCTCGTCGGCCAAAACGATTTGCGACACCACCGGGCCTGGACGGAACTCGAATTCGCGGCTGACCTGGTTGAAGATCGAGACTCCGGTCACATCGCTGGGCAGCATATCGGGGGTGAACTGGAGGCGGTTGAAAGAACACCCCAACGAGCGCGCCAGGCTGCGAGCCAGCATGGTCTTCCCAACGCCAGGCACATCTTCGATCAGGATATGCCCCTGACTTAGCAGCCCGACAACGAGCAGTCTCACAGAGGGTCGCTTGCCGATGATCACCTGCTCGATATTATCTATTAGACGGTTGGCGAAAGATTGTGTTTGGGACATAAAAACTCCTTTGAGTGGGTTTGCTGGGTGGGAGAACAGAGCACGGATAATCAGAATGGGCGGATTTGGCGCGTACTTATCGGTGCATAGCAAAGCACGGATTATCAGAATGGGCGGATAAAGAGCAGAGCACGGATACCGGAATGGGCGGATACTTTTCGGTGCATTCTGTGAATCCGTGCTATCCTGCTTGCTGGCTACAAACCTTTGCCGAAAAGCCGGCGCAGGCGCACTTTATACGAGTAGGCGCGGATTTTACGAGCCAGGGATCGAGCCATTTTAACGTTAGCCAATTGCGCTCCATAGATTGCGTTCTGATATTCAGCGAGTAAAGTTTGCACAGTCTCGGAAATATCGGGAAGCTGGAGGGACAGAGCGGCGGCGCGCTCACTGGGTGTGTCGGCCTGAGCCGGAGAATGCCCTAGCCGAGTCAAAGCACGGTTTATTTCGTGGAAGGCGCGCTGCAACGCAGAAAGACCAGACCAACGCGCCCACCGCCGCAAACCTGATGGCGAACGAATATTTATCCGCAGCAGCCGCATCTCTATCAAAACCGGCATCGGGGGGAAGTTTCTGAAACGGCGCAGATATTTCCAGAATAACAGGATCACCCCTAAAATGAGGCAGAAGCTCACCCATCGGGAGGCGGATTCCCCGTGGCTCTCACCGGCCGGAGGCAATTCCTCGGGAGGTGCGAATTCGTCTTCGGGGAACTGTCCGCTTTCGGGATATGGGTCAGCTTCGTCATCCCGGTCAGATTGGGAATCCGCCGCACGGTTGGCGGCATCTTCTTCTAGCGGGCGCAGCAGGGCATTTTGGTTGACACTCGGCTCGAATTCCACCCAACCAATGCCGGGGAAAAATATCTCGGGCCAGCTATGTGCATTTTTCGCCAGGACGCGGAAAATTTGGCGGCTGTTCGCTCTTTCCACGAAATCTCCGGGGTCGGCGTCCACGTTGCCGCCCAGCGCCGGTCTTCCCACCGCGTCCAACAAGAGTTCTCCCTGGGTGTACCCTGCGGCCAAGCGTGCCGGGATTCCCAAAGAGCGTGCCAAGACAACTTCCGCAGAGGCATAGTAATTGCAAAAGCCTTGCTGCAAATCGAAGAGCATCCAATCCAGCGGTTCCTGGGTTCGAGGGAGTTCGGGCAGCCTCTCGACATAGCTGATATGGGTGCGCAGGTATGCGGTGATGGCTGCGATTTGGTCGTAGGGGTTATCTTTGCCAGCGGCGATCTGGCCGGCCAATGCCAGGGTGCGCGGCGTGATGGAGGCGGGCAACTGCAAATACTTCTTCGTGATCCAGTCCGGATAATCTGTGCCTGCGGCGCGCAGTTCGGTGATGGTTACATCGTGGAGCGAAGCCTGCACCTCGTAGACCTCGCCAGCCATCAGGGGAGGTGTGGCGTGCATGGCGGCAATATCTATCGTGTTGTCCGGGGCGGGGATGGTTTCTAGCTCCACAGGGCGGCTAACCCAGCGAAGTTGAGAGGGGGCGTAAAGAGTGGAGAGGGAGATATGAGTTGTGATTTTCACCGCCGCGTCCCACTGCGCTTCGTAAACGGGGAATACCAGTTCAAATTGATCGGGGGTAGCAAATTCGGTTTTTGTGCGCGTGTTGCTCCACAAGCCATCTTCGTAATGATCGTAATGCCGGGCGCGCCAGTAATAGCGCATTCCCGTCGATGGCAGCGGCGGAGCTTCGATAGAAAGGACGAGATCATCGCCCAGGGGGACACCGCGTCCCATTGGCAGTTCGTCGCCGTAGTACCCCCTTATGCCCCCCACTGGAACCAATCCGACAGAAGATCTAAGGGCCGCAAAGGCGTTACCCAGGTACTCACTCATCGAATGCCACGGGGTCATAGCTCGCTGCCAGGATTGTTCGGCGGGCGTTAGAGCCTCTGCAATCGCGGGTACGTTCCAGGCCATAATCACCAATAATCCAGCTGTCACCACGGTTCCCACAATGAGATCGAAGCCGATATGAAATGGGAGCGGGATATGATTTTTTTGCCATTGGGCATGGCGGTCTAAAAAATATAGGCGTGCAACCAGGAACAAAGCTACGAAAATGTAAAATCCTAGAAACCTGGCGTTCAACTCATCTTGATAGCTATAGGCGTTGATCACCATGATGGCAACGCCCCCCGGAAGCACAGCCAGCCAGGGGCTTCCTTGCCGGACGAGCGCATATCCGGCGTAAAGACTCATACCCCATGTTAGGATGGCAACAATGCTCAAAAACAGCAAGGGGTCAGTAACATCTTGCTGCCCCGCGAGGCGTCCAAAAGCAATTTCATACCGCCCCCAGAGGCTGGTCATGCGTTCGAGCCAGAGGATGCCGCGTCCTAATATCAGCCCCAATTGCCAGGGGACAATTGCCAGGCCATAAACGAAGGCGAAAAAAGTGACCTTTGCGGGAGAAAACCGGCTAACCCCCAAAGCCAGTCCAGCAATGCCCCCCAACAGAGCCAGAGCCAGGGTGATCTGCAAATCGTTGACCCAGTCCGTGGCCGTCAAACGAGCAGCCACACTTTGCATGGCCACCAGCAAGAGAATAGCGGCCAGCCAATCCCACCAGCGGGAGCGAGAGGGGGGGGGAAGTTGAGGAGGCATGTGGGGGAGTTAGGAGTTAGGGGTTAGGGAGTTAGGGGTTAGGGACTTAGGGGTTAGGGAAGTAGGGGGTTAGGGAGTTAGGGGGTTAGGGATTCCTGGTTCCTGGTTTCCTGATTCCTGGTTTCCTGGTTTCCTGGTTTCCTGGTTCCTAGTCCCTGATCCCTGACACCTGATCTCAATACTGCGTTTCACGTCCCAGGATCATCAGCGCCAGGCTTAGGGCGCGTCCGGCTTCTTCGAGATTGTCTACCGAGATGGCTTCTATTATATCTGAAGATGTGCGCGCAGTCGCCTCCCATCCATCCCAGCTGATGCCAATTGAGGGAGCCTCTTGTGATCCTTCCCAGAGGCTGCGGTCATCGAATACGATGCTCATGTCTACCTGTTCACTGGCCCGCCGAACCGGTACCCCCATCCGGCGGGCAGCCGATTCGAAGAGATTCGCCAGACGCAGACTGCCGCCAGTCGAGAGAAGTAGATCGTTGCCGCTTTCTGCGCCCAGGCCTCGCAAGTCCACAATCGCTTCAACTTCGAAAATCGTCGAAAAACCGTATTTTGTCTGCAAGAATTTAGATACTTCCGGGTGAAATACGGCTCCCCCTTCCAACCCCTCACCGCTGTAGGTCACAAACAGGAAAGTCTTATAGGGCTGGTAACCTGTCTCCTGCATGATGCGGATGACCTCCAACATCACCGCCACACCGCTGGCATTGTCATTGGCGGCAGGATATGAGTCGCCATCGGGGACAAGCGGGGGGCTGTCGTATTGGGCCAGCACTACGATCATCTTGTTATCCAGTTCAAATTCACCGGGCTGTCCGTAGGTTCCGGGGAGGTGCCCAATCACGTGACGGACGGGTACATTCTCGCGGGCGGAGCCTTGCACCTCCATGCTGACCGGTGTCCCTGTGGGAACTTCGAATATTTCGTCTTGATCTAACCCCTCATCGATGCTGCGGAGTTGGCGCACGGTGTAGCCTGTGCCTTCCAGAAGGCGATCAGCCACCGCCTCGCTGATCCACAGCGTGGGTGTGTCTTGGCCTCTCTGCTGCTGCGTGCCAAAAAACACGTCATGAGGATCAAGAAACGAAAGGGTGTAATGACGCCTCAGATCAACAGGATCACGCGCCACGATCAAAATACCTTTCCGGGGCAGGTATTCGAGGTTGCGCAGATCATTTTCAGCGAGGGTCAGCAGAATTTCGTCGGAATAATCCAGTTCTTCTAAAGCAGGGATTTTCTGATCCCAGTCTCCAATTCTCGTCAATTCTCCCAGAGCAACAAAGCGAACCGGGCCAGAGGCCTCCCCCAAGTTGCGGTTTTCTCCGGAATACTCGACGTAGTCTTGATGATAAACCAACGATGAATCATCATCCTCGATAGAAAGAAGCGGAAGCGCGTCAAGCGACTCGAAGGAACGCGAGCGAGTCTGGAAGTAGGTGAGTTGCTCGCCGGCAGGCTGAATGTCCATTGTCTCAAATTGCTCAGCGATGTACTCGGCGGCGGCGTCCACCCCAGATGTTCCTACAGCCCGCCCGTAGAGGGCCGGATCGCTGAGAACTTCCACGTGGATCATGGCTTGCTGCCCGTCGAAAGCGTCGGCTTGTCTTTGATAGAAAGCCGTCGCTCCCGTGCTGCCCCGCGTCCAGACGAAGCCCACAATGGCTATTGCGGCAACAGCCACGGTGTAACGATTTGTGATCAGCCGGGTGACTTCTACGCCAATGCGTTCTACCATGCGGCGGATTCCCTCGCCAAACAGGTTGAAACCTAGAATGGCAACAAAGAAGGCCAGGGCTGGATAGGTAGCTGTCCAGGGGTAGGAACGCGCATAAGGGCGGATACTGCTCAACAGCGCGCTCCACTCGGGTACATCAGAGTAATGGTACGGCGGAACATACATGGCTAACTCAGCGAAAGCCCCACCACCAATGAAAATGCCGATAAAACCCAACTCTCCCAGCAGCATGAGTACGGCCCCCATTTCCAGCGCAACGAGGGATATCAGTGTCGGGATCAGGTTAGGCAAAACGTGCTTCAGGATGATGCGGGGGGTACGGGCGCCCAGGGCCACGGCGCTTTCGATGAAGAGTTGCGGGCGGATGCTCATTACCTCCCCGCGTATAAATTGCATTATGTCGCCCCAGCCCACAAAACAAAGCGCGATGATGAATGGACGCATTCCCTGCCGGATGCCCAACGCCAGGATGAGAATCATGGCCAATAGCAAGGTGGGAAAAGCCGCGATGATCTCGGACATCCGTAACAGCAAGCGGTCAATCCAACTTCCGTTCAGCCAGCCGGCCACGGCCCCCAATGAGAAGCCCACCACCATGCGAGCTAACACCACCAGACCGGTCAGGAATAAAGTTTGCTGGGCGCCGGCAATGATCAGGCTCATGATGTCGCGTCCGATGACATCAGTGCCCCAGGGATAGATCTCGCCTGGCTTGAAGGGCGGGACGCTGAATTCGCCATTTACGATGGTCAGCCCGTGGGTAGTGTAGGGGCTGTGAGGCGCCAGTCGGTTGCTGAACACAATGATAACGAGCAGGCCGGCGATCAGTATGCCTCCCACCATGAGGGGGAAATTCCCCAGGGTGCTTTGTATCCACGCCCGTCTGCTTCCAACTCGGCCATCTTCGAGGTCTGCACTAAGCTCTTGTGGGGATTCGACTCGGCCCGCTATTAACTCCGCCGAACGAGGGGATGCGACCTTGCGTTGGCTGAACCAGCTTTTCACAGGGCTGCTCGCCATCCAATCACGCAAACCAGCCAATGCGGATTGGCCCCATTCCAGCAGGTTCCTCCGTTCTCCGCGCTTGATGAATTCAGGGGTCTCCCGCGAGCGCGGATCAATTAGTCGATAACTGAAATCCAGCAGAATGTTCACCAGGATGAACAGGATTCCCA
>JBDRGC010000201.1:0-7503 GCA_043818215.1 Chloroflexota bacterium
ACACCCGTACAAATAGAGACCATCCCTCCCGTGTTATTATCGATGGGGGCCAGCGTATGAAAACTGCATGCCTGTTAGCGGGGGCAGGCGCAATGCGTCTGCTGCTCTAAAATGGCGCAGGATACAACTTAGTTCGCGGCCTCGGGCGGGTTGCCGTCGCCATTTTTGAGACCAACGCTACCCAGATAGACTGGTTCATCTTATTTATTCGTTTTTTTTAAAGTGCGAAATTTAGGCTTAGAGGAAATCACTCTATTCAAAAATTAGAGGTTCGTGATGAACTCCCTAATGATGTATTTGGTATAAATGCTACACTATCACAGTTAAAAATTACGATACGAGATCGAACAATACGACGAATAGGCAAGCCCAGACTTTTCAAAGGGAATCGTCTTATTGTTAAACGTGGTATTTCAAAAGCCTCCCCAAAGTTTGGTGAAATTCAGGCAAGGTTAGCTCATGATGAGTTCGCTTTCACAGATCAGTTTATCGGATTCCGGACTGACTCTCTCAGTGAAGATGAAGAGATAATACTGCTTGGCATTGTTTTGTCCTCATTGGCAAAGTATTACCATTTCCTGACTTGTTCCATGTGGGGCCTTTGGTATTACGTGATTCACACCAAAGAGCATTTGAGATTACCTATAAATTTTCCGGATGACAATACTTTACAGACCAGAATAATTGATGCAGTCAGCAATATCACAACTAAAAGCGAAATGCCTTCCTTGTTTGATCCTAACACTCCAGGCTGGCGAGCAATGCAAGATGAACTCGATGAGGCCATCTTCGACTTGTACCAATTATCAGACGCACAACGAGATTTAGTGCGAGATTTGTGCAAGGTCACACTTGAGTTCTTCTACGAAGGGATAGATTCGCAAGCTGTAAAATATCCACCCGTCGAATGGCTCGCAGAATACCGTGATACGTTTTTGGATGTGTGGGGTGAGAGGTTAGCTTCACGAGGGAAAGAGCTAGAAGCTCAGATTTATGCTCCTCATCATGGCTTGTTGGTTGGAATGGCATTTGAGTTAAAAGATTTGGATACAAGCATTGTCAATACTCCAGTAACAGACAATTCGGAGTGGCAGTATTGGTTCAGACGCTTGAGTAAATCATTGCAAAAGGAATACACTGCAAGAATATACATTGATAGTGTTGTTAAAGCATTGAGTGATTCCTCGATATTTATTGTCAAGCGAGCTGAACGCCGTTTGTGGACAAAATCACAAGCACGCCAGGACGCCCAAGAGCTTCTGACCGAAGTGTTTAAACGAGAATGGCAACGCAGTAGGAGTATCACTTGATGAGTTGGGGAACTTTGAAGCTATGGGCTGAAGATGAGGAAAAACGTATTCATCAGTGCATTGTCGAGGCCCTTCGCTACTTGATAAGCAGTCATAGCACTCTCTCTACCGATGGGGAGCTTGCTATTTCGGGAAAATTGAGACCCTTTCTATATCGCGCAAAGAAAGAGATGAAATTAGCCTGGACATTGCACCCAGAAGCCTCCTCCTTTCGTGAAGAAGATGATCCAAAACCCTTTGGCCATCCTGATTTTAGATTCTCACACAATACGACAGAGTACGATCAGTATGATTACGACATAGAATGTAAACTTGTTCGGGAGAAGAGAGTGGGCAAAAGTCGGAACTACTGTGAACACTACGTCACGGATGGTGTCTACCGATTCCAGGAACGTAAATACGCACACTCATATCCACCAATGGGAACAATGATCGGGTATGTTCAAGATGGGAATATCCTCTCCTTACTCACGATCATCAACAACGAAGTCAGATGTCGGGGGCTAAACGACATTAAGTTGAAAGGGGGAGTTGAAGAAAAGGTGGTTACACACCTTTTTCAACATTTACAACGAGAGATGGACACCTTTGCTCTCTCCCATTTTTGGACTGACTTACGGTAGGGCCTCGGCAGCCAGATAACAGCTCAGGGCCAAGTCGATTCCCCCAGATAGGCCGACCACCGCGCGGGAGAATCCGGCACGCCTCATTTCGCTGCGGATGAAACCGGTCAGGATTTGGCGGGTCAGTAGGGTGTTGATACTCAGATCGATATTAATTTTCATGGTGATTGGAGACTGGTGATTGGAGACTGGAGATTGGAGATTGGAGATTGGAGACTGGAGATTGGAGATTGACATTCGCGGCCGAATCATACCACGGGGGCGGGTGTTCGAGAATCGCCCAGTTTTGATTGATTTAGAGTTGGATTGATTGTATAATAGTGGCAAGTGGCAAGTGGCAAGTGGCAAGTGGCGAGTGGCGAGTGGCAAGTGGCGAGTGCGCTAGTTGATTCTCATCCTCCAATCTCCAATCTCCAACTTCCAACCTCCAATCTCCAACTTCCAACCTCCAATCTCCAACCTCCAACCTCCAATCTCCAACCTCCAATCTCCAATCTCCAACCTCCAACCTCCAACCTCCAACCTCCAACCTCCAACCTCCAATCTCCAACCTCCAACTTCCAACCTCCAACCTCCAATCTCCAATCTCCAATCTCCAATCTCTATTCTCCAATCCCCAAATCCCATGAAACCCTTACACATTCGAACTGTAGTATCTGATGAGGATCGGCGTGCTTTTGTGGGCCTGCCGTGGAAAGTTTACAGGGACAATCCCTATTGGGTTCCCCCGTTATTCTCGGAGCGGATGGAGTTCATTGATCCGGCCCATCATCCATTCTTCGAGCACGCCACTGTGGAGTTTTTCCTGGCGAAGCGCGAAGATGAAGTCGTGGGAACCATTGCTGCTTTTACCAATCACCGCCATAATGAATTTCAGGGTGAGAATATAGGCTTCTTTGGATTTTTCGAGGTCTTAGATGACCCGGAAGCAGCCGATGCTCTGTTGGAGACTGCCGAAAACTGGGCGCGGGAATGCGGACATGACGCCATTCGCGGCCCGGCGCAATTTTCCACTAATGAGGAATGTGGCCTGCTGGTGGATGGATTCGATGATCCTCCCCGCATTTTGATGACCTACAATCCCCGCCGGTATGTGGATTATATCGAAGGCCACGGTTACAAGAAAGCTATGGATTTGCATGCCTACGCGCTGGATATGGATATTTTCTCGGAGGGCAGCCGTTTTCCAGCCAAGCTATTGCGAGTAGTGGAGAAAGTCAAAGAGCGCGGTGAAATCGAAATACGTAACATGCGAATGAATGATTTCGATGCTGAGGTGGAGAGGGTCAAAATACTTTACAACAAGTGTTGGGAACGAAATTGGGGCTTTGTGCCCATGACCGACGCGGAGTTCGACGCCATGGGCAAGGAACTGCGCCCCCTCCTTGACCCTGATCTAGTTTTCGTGGCTGAAATAGATGGGGAACCTGTGGGTGTGAGTTTGACTCTGCCCGATTTGAACCAGCCGCTGCGTTTGGCGTATCCCCGCCCCGAGACCCCTGAATGGTGGACAATGGCGAAATTGGCCTGGAATTGGAAGGTGCGGCGGCAGGTGACCTGGCTGCGGGTACTCATCCTGGGTGTATTGCCTGAACATCGCTCCCGCGGCGTGGATGCTTTGTTCTACTACGAGACGGCCAAAGCAGCCCTAAAGAAGGGTATCAAGCACGCCGAGATGAGTTGGATTTTGGAGAACAATGATAAAATAAGCCGGCCTATCCGTGTGATGGGTGGTGAGGTATATAAAACCTATCGATTTTATGAGAAGACGTTGTGAATGCCCACCGGTCACTGACTGCCGCGCATCATCGCGGTCAGCCGTCATCCGCCTGTCCTCCCGTAAAGACATCGGGACAGTGCGCAGTGCCTGCACACTTGTCCCTTTGGGATAGGTATGAGCGAAGTCGAAGGGTCGGCGATCATAACAGCACTGGAGTATTGCAATGGTAGAAAATATTTTGCTCGATCCTAATCTGGCTTACTTATTTCTGGTGGGAGGCTTTTCGATGGCGTTAGTGTCCCTCCTGGCCCCCGGAACGGGAGTGTTAGAAATTGGAGCCTTGTTCGCCTTGCTGTTGGCGGGCTGGGGAATCTATACTTTGCCGGTCAACTACTGGGCGCTGGCAATCTTGATTTTAGTTGTGTTTCCCTTCATTTGGGCAGTGCGCAAATCGGGGCAACTGGTATACTTGGGGGTATCTATTCTCGCTTTACTCGTCGGCTCGACATTTTTATTCCGCGGCGAGGTTTGGTGGCAGCCGGCTGTTAATCCTGTATTGGCGTCGGTGGTTTCAGCGCTCACGGGCGGCTTCTTTTGGGTCGTGGCTCGAAAGTCACTGGAGGCCGAGGCGGCGCCACCCTCCCATGATTTGAGCACGCTGGTCGGGGCCTTAGGAGAAGCCAAATCTGATATTCATCAGGAAGGTTCTGCTCAAGTGCTGGGCGAGTTGTGGGCTGTGCGCAGTGAATCGCCGATTCCTGCCAGCTCAGTTGTGCGCGTGATTAGGAGAGATGGCTTCATTTTGGAAGTGGAAAGAGTAGATGATTAGAACTGGTAATTTCCAGCGTATGAATGACTCCACTGAAAAAACTCTCTTACCGCGGAGAACGCTGAGAACGCAGAGAAAAACTAAAAACCAAGTTCAAGAATTTATGCCAGAATCTGAGCAAAGTTCCGAAACCTTAAACTGATTTTCAAAAATCTCAGCGATCTCCGCGTACTCTGCGGTGAAATAACCTTTTTTCAAGGCGGTCATGAATGTAATCGAATATTAACCAATCTATGTTAGACGGAGGTGAAAGATGTTGTTTTCAGTATTAGCTCAAAGCACTGCATTGACCAGTAGCGCATTGTGCCTGGTCGGCGGCGTGATCATCGTTGCCTTGATGATCCTGGCCAGCGCCATCAAAATCATACCCGAATACCAGCGCTTAGTGGTGTTCCGCCTGGGTCGCTGTGTTGGGGACAAGGGGCCGGGAATCGTTCTCCTGATTCCGGGGATAGACCGCGCCCGTAGGACGGATTTGCGTGAGCAAGTGCGCGAAATCCCACACCAGACGGCCATCACCAAAGACAATGCTTCTATTTCGATCGACTTTATCTGGTACTACAAAATCCTCAGCCCCACCGATAGTGTGCTCCAGGTTGGCAATTTCGAGTTAGCGGCCCAGGGAATGGCTACCACCACGCTGCGTGCTGTGATCGGTGGTATTCCGCTCGACGATGTGTTGGTGGAGCGCGAGCATATCAACCACTTGCTGCGCACCCGCCTCGACGAGGTCACCGAACGCTGGGGTGTCAAAGTCACCAATGTGGAGATCCGCGAGATCATCCCGCCGCGCGAAATCCAAGATGCCATGAACCGCCAGATGACGGCGGAGCGCATTCGCCGAGCGTTGGTCATTGAATCCACTGGCCAGAAGGAAGCTGCCATCAATGTGGCCGATGGTCAAAAGCAGGCTGCTATTCTGAAGGCTGAAGGTGCAAGGCAATCCAACATTCTCGAATCAGAGGGCGCCCGCGAGGCCCAGTTGCTGCGTGCCGAAGGTTACGCCGACGCTTTGCAGCGCATCTTCTCCATAGCGCAAGGTATCGATCAAAAGACGATGACTTTGCAATACTTCGAGACCCTCAAAGGTATCGGGGAAGGCGCTTCGACCAAATTCATCTTCCCCATGGAGTTCACAAGCATGTTGGAGAATTTCGTGAAAGGGCAGAAAGAATAAGCTCATAATTATCAAAATCTAGCGATTACGCAATACGAAACACCGTACCTGCGGTTGGCGCAGGTGTACGCACGCTGTGTACGTGTATCGTATTGCGTATTTCGCATTGCTTATGTCATTCGCCACCCGCCATTCGCCACACCTGCACTTGTCACCGCACACCTGCCCCGGCGGGCGGTGCCGGGGGGTGCAAGTGTTCGAAATTCTCCCTGCCTCTTGGCGCGATTTGAATGCCCTCCGCCGCCTGGAACGGGCATGTTTTACATCAGACGCCTGGCCCCTGCTAGACTTGATTGGCGTGCTGTCCTTGCCCAATGTGGTGCGCCTGAAAGCGGCGATCGATAATGAAATGGTCGGATTCGTCGCTGGGGATAGACGCGCTTCCAAGGATTTGGCCTGGATCGCCACCATAGGCGTACTGCCGGCCCATCGCCGCCGGGGTATTGCAGCCGCATTATTGCAGACTTGTGAAAACCAATTGAATGTATCTCGAATCCGTTTGAGTGTGAGGGCTGAGAATCTTGCTGCCTTACACCTCTACGAAGGATGTGGATACCAGCGCGTGGAAATATGGCCGGCGTATTATCAGGGCGGAGCCGATGCCATTGTGTTAGAAAAGTAACTCTCGCCAGTTGAGCCAAAAACTGATGCCAAATTAGGCTATAATTGCGCCATGCCCCCCGATGACTTACCTGATCCTATTTTTATCACCCAATGTGCCGATTTACATAAGTTGGCAGAAACTCTGTCCCGCCAACCCATCGTAGCAGTGGATACTGAGGCCAACAGCCTCTTCGCCTATCACGAACGAGTTTGCCTGATCCAGTTTTCTATACCAGGAACCGATTATCTGGTAGACCCCCTGGCTCTTGACGATCTTTCTCCCTTAGCTCCGTTATTCGAAAATCCCGATATCGAAAAAATATTTCATGCTGCCGAATACGACTTGATCGTTATGCAGCATGATTTTGGTTTTTCCTTTGGCAGATTGTTCGATACTATGGTAGCGGCCCGCATTTTAGGGTTGCCTGCTGTAGGCCTGGGATCGCTCCTGAAATCTCGATTTGGGGTGAATCCAGATAAGAAATACCAACGCGCCAATTGGGGCCGGCGTCCCCTCCCCGCTGACATGCTGACCTATGCTCAGCTAGATACGCATTATCTGATTCCCTTGCGGGATCACCTGAAAGCCGAGCTGAAAGCTGTGGGGCGTTGGCAGCTTGCTTTGGAAGATTTTCGCCGCGCATGTCATATAAATTCATCCCCTCACAAGAAACTCCCCCCCGAACAATGCTGGCGGATCAACGGCATCCACGATCTCGAGCATCAGCAAATCGCGGTCTTGCATGAGCTTTGCCGTTTCCGTGATCAGAAGGCGCGCTCCCTGGATCGACCTCTATTCAAAGTTATCGGCGACAGATCTTTGTTCAATATTGCGGCTGCCTGCCCGCGTACACTGCGGGACCTCGAGCGGGTTCCTGCCATCTCGCAACGGCAGGTGCGCTGGATTGGAAAGGAACTGTTATCGTCTGTCCAGCGTGGTTTGCGGACCAAATCGCCCTCCCAGCCGCGCAAGCCTCGGCCCAGCGATCAATACCTGACCCGGGTGGATAGACTCCGTTATTGGCGCAAAACGACAGCCCGAGACCTGGGCGTCGAATCGGACGTGATCCTTCCGAAAGATGTGCTCTACGCCCTCGCAGAGCAGAATCCCCGCACCAGGGAAAAATTAGCCGCGCTGATGCAGACCATCCCCTGGCGTTTGGAAACCTTCGGGAATGAAATCTATAAGCTTCTCATGGTCTTGAATTGAGTCTCTTTTTGTAATCGTTCACCCCCCTCGT
>JBDRGC010000202.1:0-5814 GCA_043818215.1 Chloroflexota bacterium
TGAGCCTTGGCGACTTCCCGCAGCGCCGAGCGGCGGCGGAAGCGGTTGATGGTGGCGACCATGGCTACCCGGTCTTGGCCGTATTGTTCGTAGACATGCCGGATAACACCATCCCGGCGCACAGAGCTTAGGTCGGTGTCGATATCCGGTGGAGATGATCGCGCCGGGTTGAGGAAGCGTTCGAAGTACAGGTTCAACGCTAACGGATCGGGGGTGGTGATGCCCAGGCAGTGTGCCACCAGGGACGAAGCCGCTGAGCCGCGCGACGATGTGGGGACGCCGGTCTCGCGGGCATACTCCAGGATCTCCTGCACAATGAGGAAAAACACTGCGTAACCCCGCTCTCCGATGATGTCCAGTTCGTGGTTGAGCCGGGCCTGGATTTCAGGGGTGATCTGCGCGTAGCGTTGTTTAGCGCCATCTTGTGCCAATTTACGCAGCTTACCCAGCGCAGTCTCGCCGGGAGGCAGTTGGATTTCGGGGTAATGCGGCATCCCCAGGGGGAGTTCCAGATTGCAGCGCCGGGTGATTTCTTGGGTGTTGGCGATGGCTTCGGGGTATTCGGCGAAACGGATTGCCATCTCTTCCCCGGATGCAAAATGAGACCCCGGCGGTGCGGGAGCGTTGGGAGGCAAGTCGTCCAAGCGGACATTCAGGCGCATGGCGCTCAAGGTGCGCTGCTGGCTGGCCTGCTCTATGGAGATGTAGTGAACGTTGTTGGTGGCAACGATGGGGAGTTTCAATTGTTGGGCAGCTGCTGCCAATTGCCGGATAGTGTACATATCGGCGGGTTGCTGTAATTGCAGTTCGACGTACAATCGCGTCGGGAAGATGCTCTGTAACTCGCCGAGAAATCTAAGCGCGGATTCCTTTTGCCCAATCTCGAGCAGCCGTTGGATCAAGCCGCGTTTCCCTCCGCTCAAGCAGATCAGCCCGGTGGTTTCTTCTACCAGGCGGTCAAAGGATATCCCCCTCGACGGATCGCGATGCGGTGCGGTCTGGGCAGCACTGCTCAGACGGCACAGGCTGGCCCAGCCTTCCAAATCCATGGCCAGCAGCACCAGGTTCCCCTGGCCCGAGCGGTGGTTGATGGCCAACTCCATCCCCAAGATCGGTTTGACCCCCGCTTCCCGGCAAGCATCGTAGAACTTGATGTCGCCTGTCATCCCATGGTGATCGGTGAGTGCCAGTGCTGGCATCCCGTGCTGAACAGCAGCCTGCACCAGTTGATTCGGTGAGGGTATGCCATCGAGGAAGGAGTAGTATGAGTGGGTGTGGAGGTGGGTGAACATCTACCGGTGATTATATCGCACGTACATTCTACTACCCCGAACAGAAATGTCGAAACTCGGCGTGTCAATTCTCCCGGTAGAAATGCGGATTCCTTTGTTATCGCAAGCCAATTTCCACAAGCTGAGTGCTGCTCTAACTCGCTCGCTCCACCCTCTCCGCCGGATCATCGAAGGACGGCTCCGTGTAGATCATCACCGTATTCAAGTTTGTGTGCCCTAACAATGCGGCCAACCCGCGCAGGTCGTCAGGATTTCCCCGCAGGTAATTGTCGCTAAAAGTGTGCCGCAGGACGTGGGGGCCAAAGTTGTCCATCTTGCCAGCGAAAGCGTATTTGTTCAGCATTCGCAACACCGCGCTACGATCTTTCAATGGCCCCTGCTGTTCTATCCATAGATGAGCATTAGGGTCGCCAGCATGGGGATGACCGGCCAGATAAGCCGTCAAAGCGGATCGCACCTCGGCCTTCAGGGGGACATCACGCTGGTTGCTGCGTTTCCCCATGCGCACCTTAACCCACCCGGAGCGCTCGTTGATATCCACATCCCCCACTTGCAAGGCAAGCAATTCGGCCACCCGCAATCCCGTACCAACCAGCATCTCCACAATAGCAATGTCGCGCAGATTCTCCCTCTGGTGGACAGCCCGCAGGAAGCAGCGTTGATCTTTCTGTGACAAGGCTTTGGGTTTGCGCTGCGGCAATTCCAGGGTGTGAACGCTGGCCGTGGGATTAGTGCGCGCCATCTCCTGCTCTACCCCCCAATAGAAGAAACGTGACAGCGCCACCAGGCGTTGGTTGATCGTGGCCGGTGCGGCCTTCTCCACGGTTTGCTGGAAGGCTTTCCAATCGCGCACATCCCGGGGGATGACAGTGGTAGGATCGAAGTCGCTATCATAGGTATCCCGGTTCCAGCGGATGTAATGAGACAGCCCGCGACGGTAAGCTGCGATAGTGTGGGTGCTTTTCCCCTGCCGGTCGAGATAGTCAAGCCATTGTTTAACGGTTTCAGGAATTTTCATTTTTAGTCCTTAGAATATTATGGTGCTTGATTTTCGGGGCTTAGAGCCTGTTTTTTGGCCTTAATGGTACCCTAAAACGGTGTTTTGGGCATCATAATGCCTATTAGGTTGCGGTATTATGATGCGTGATTATGGGCAAAAAAAGGGCTGGTCCAGGTACTTCTGGACCAGCCTCTTTTTCTTCACACATTTACTAATGTGGAGCGAGTCACATCCCAAACAACGTCGGGATGTTTCTCTGCCATCTGGAGCAGTACACGGGCAGCCCCACGGGGCTTGCGACGGCCCTGCTCCCAGTTTTGCAATGTGTCCTCGCTGATTCCCAACAGTGCAGCGAATTGATATTGGGACAATTCGAAACGGTCACGAATTTGCTTTATATTTAATGTGTCCATCTCAAAAGCTCGCGCCGGGGTTTGTTCACCGCGTAGAATTGCACTCCCCTCCCGTACACTTTCCAGAAGTTCACCAAACAATTCATCATTCATTTATATTCCTCCGTCACGATTTGCCTCAATATGCGAAGTTGGGTCGGGGTTAGATTGCTCCGCCGCTTATATGGGAAATTAGGTGAAATGGTTTCGAAGACGTTGCTAAACCCCCATATGCGGGGACTTGAAGGCGATATAGACCCCTACATACGGAGGTTCGCGCATCACTGCACCTAATTCCCTATATAAGCTCACCCATGATTCGCTTTCCAGTTTCTGACCTATTCAATCCAGAAGAGTGCTACGATTACTTGTTGCACGTTCTTTACCCGGAGGGGTTGCGATGCAAGAATGGACATCCGCTACCCTCCGATCAAGCGGCTCACGATCGGAGCCGTGCGCCACTGGTTGATTACCGATGTCGAGTGTGTGGCAACGTGTTCAACCTGTTCACCAACACGATATGGGAAGGGACCCATTATGACTGTCCAACCATTGTGCTGGTGATGCGCGGTTTCGTGCAGGGTGTGCCGACCCTGCAATTGGCTGAAGAGCTCGACCTGGACTATGGCACTCTGCTTGAGAGGTGGCATCGGATTCAGCAACTAGCCCTTGGATCACAAACCAACTGAAGCACTGCCCGATGAAGTGACAGAAGCCGATGAAATGTTCCAAAATGCGGGTGAAAAGGGTGAAAAACACAGCGATCCCGACGATCCACCACGTCGTCGGGCAAATAACCGTCCCGGCGCAGGGACGATGAACAACGACCGACCATTCTGGGTGTGGTGGGGCGCACCACGGGCCATATCCGTCTCACGGTCAGCGATGATACCCGGCAGGCAACTATCCAACCCCAAGTGGAACTCGATACGCCTCCCACCACTTTACTGAACACCGATGAGAGCTCCGCCCACAACCATATCTCTGACACCGGCCGAGGCCACGTGACGGTATGTCACTCGCACCATGAGCATGCCCGTGACGACGACGGCGATGGATTCTGTGAGGTCCACTGCAACACGATGGAAGGTATCTGGACGGGGCTTCGCAACTTCTTGTGTCCCTTTCGAGGTGTGCATAAAAAATACTTGGCCACCTATACGGCTATATTTGAATGGACACACAACCTGAAACGGGTCACGGCAGACTTTCTCATAACATTGATGATCCCCAATTTCACCTATTTACCGACATGAGGGGCCAAAGTTGGGGTTGGTGTGATACGGAACAAGCAAAGGGGCTGATGCTGCGTCGAACTACGACATTAAACTACACTCTTACCGTTTTCTTAGAATTGTCTGGTATAAAAGAACCAGACAATTCTTTTTTTGGAGAAAGTTTTATGCGTATTTTGGTAGTAGAAGACGAACCCGGCGTGGCTCAATTCGTTGAGCAGGGTCTGACGGAGGCAGGTCACGCCGTGGATGTGGCCCGCGACGGCCTGGAGGGATTATCGTATGCCCAAGCCGCCAATTACGATGTCATTGTGCTGGACATCATGCTGCCCAAGATGGACGGTCTGGAAATGCTGCGCGAAATCCGCGACCTGCGGATCAAAACTCCTGTGCTGTTGCTCACGGCCCGCGACGGTATAGATGACCGCGTCCAGGGTCTGGACACCGGCGCCGATGATTACCTGGTCAAGCCTTTTGCATTCCCCGAATTGTTAGCCCGCGTGCGGGCGCTGTTACGCCGTCCCCCGCTGCAAGCCGACGCCGTGCTGCGGGCCGGCGATCTGGAAATGGACACCGCCCGCCGGGAAGTCTGCCGCGCCGGACAACGCATCGAACTCAGCCCGCGCGAATTTTCCCTGCTCGAATTGTTGCTGCGCCACCCCAACCAGGTACTTACCCGTACACAAATCATCGAGCATGTTTGGAATTTCAACTTCTACAGCGAAACCAAAGTGGTGGATGTTTATATCGGCTATTTGCGGCGCAAGATCGACGCTGGATTCGACCCTCCCCTCATTCACACAGTGCGGGGAGTGGGATACCGTTTGAGCGCGGAGAAAAAAGATGTCTAACTTCATCAAACGCAAATTACAGCATACCCCGATACGGGTGCGGTTGACTCTCTGGTATTTGCTGCTGGCAGGCTTAGCCGTGCTGCTCTCCGGCGCATATCAATATATCCAGCTCCAGCGCAGTCTGTTTGCCTCGGTAGATACTTCTCTCGAAATCTCCGTCTCCCAGGCCTTGAGCAACGTAGATTCGGAAAATGGACGCCCAGCTTTCCAGAACACAGAGAACCAGACAGTCGCATCAAGAATACTTCTCCAAAGCGATTTTGCCATCCGCCTGCTGACACCAGACGGAATCATTGTGGATGGTCTGGGCGATTCCAGCACAATCATCACGGTAGAAACCCTGGCACCCGGGTATCAAACCATAGGGGAGAAGGATCACTGGCGCGTTTATAGTCAGCCCATCCAGGCTGCCGATGGACAGCTAGCCGGTTGGTTGCAGGCCATTCAATCTTTAGAAGTTGTTGAAGAGACGCTCGAAAATATGCGCACCCAACTCTTAATCATCTTGCCCATGTTACTGCTCCTGACCGGGATGGGGGGTGTCTTTCTGGCTAATCGAGCATTGCGCCCTATCGACCAGATTACCAGAACTGCTAAGGAGATCGGGGCAGGTGATCTCTCACACCGCATCGCCTACCAGGGACCGCAGGATGAAGTTGGCCGTCTGGCCCAGACCTTCGATAATATGTTAGGACGATTGCAAGCTGCCTTCGAGCAGGAACGCCGCTTTAGTGGGGATGCCGCTCACGAATTACGCACCCCCCTGACGGCTCTTAAAGGGCAAATCGAAGTCGCCCTGGGCCGGCCCCGCGAGCAGGCTGAATACGAGAACACGCTGCGAGGCCTGGTTTCGCAAGTGGACCGCCTGATTCGCTTGAGCAATGCCCTCTTGTTCCTCTCACGCTCCGACCAAAAGCGGCTTTCGTGGGAACCAGCACCGGTGAATCTGGCTGAACTCCTGGATATCATTATCGAGCAAATCCTTCCCCTGGCCGATGAACACAAGTTGTCATTTCTTTCACGAATTCCAATAGCCCTACC
>JBDRGC010000203.1:0-2830 GCA_043818215.1 Chloroflexota bacterium
AGGCAGGCTGCCCCGAAACAGACCAGGCACAGCTTGACGATAAACCGAGTGGCTTTAGGCATCATTGTTCTTCCTCCTTATAAATGCATTAATGCTATAAATGATGCAATAATGTGCAATAATGATGTTCATTTTACCACTTCTCCTTTTGTTTGTTTGTTATGTTTTGTTTTGTTTGTTTCCCCCTACCCGTAAACAGACGCAAACAAACGCCGGGGTGGGGGAGTCAGTCAAGTCTCTGTTCAATCTCGCGTAGAATTGTCTGCCAGTCCTGGCGTAGTACCTGGGTCTTTGCCCCACCCTCGCGGGCCGAGACCAGGCCGAACAGGGCGGCGGTGTCCACCATATCAGTCCACCAGCCGTAGTCACGTCCCTGCCCCTTGCTCTCCCACGCCCCCAACTGTGGAGCTTTAATGCCGCTCCCTACTGCTTGCACAAATTCCGCCAAGTCTTGACGATAGCGGATCCCGCCGCTTGGGGCTTCAAATATACCCTTACTGATGCTGCTGGCGCTGGCGGCTGCCTCGATGCTGTTGTCATTCCCGTTGGGGACTTGGGTATTTTCACGTCCCTTGTCAGTGGGCGCGACGCGGGCGGCAGTCGGTAGACCCCATTGCGGGATAGGCTTTGGGAGACTCGTTGGCGGTCTTTGCACACGTCCAGCATACCAGGGCGCTTTCTCCTGAGATACCAAATTGCCAATACCCTGCTCTATTGCTGGCGAGCGGTACAACAACTCCTGAAGGAAAGCGGGCTCAAGGTGGATAATGTAGGCAGTAGAGAAGATTGTCCCGATTAGAGAGGCCAGCGCCGTCAGATTTGGCAACCAGGACGCTAGCCACGCGGGGAGCACAATGTCAACCGCAACCAACGCGAGCACGCGCCACAGCGACCAGGCTATGAACCCAGCCAGCGCAGATACCAGGAATCCGGCCAGCGCCTCAGACGGTGTAATCCCGATATGGCTACCTTTCTCGTTGACGTATTCAGTGCGGGCCGCTTGTAATAGGAACCAGAGGAACGTTGCCGCACTAACGACGAACGTGGCGAGCCAGAAAACCGCCGGGCCAAATGAGAGCATAGCGAGAATGAATGACAATACCAGCGTAGCCCATCCCAGCGCCAGGTGCCGCGCCTGAGCGACCGGATTCCTGACCGCGCTCTGAACGGTTTCCTCGCGCTTCTCAATTATCTGAGTGGTCGGTATCCTGCCGAATCTATCGCCGCTGTTCTGTCCGTTGCCGTTAGGCATATACCACCTCAACCCCCTGCCCGTTGCGCCGAATCAACCCGGCGCTTTCCAGCGCCGCCAAGTGATTGCCCACAGTGCGGCGCGAAATTCCCAAAGTCCCCGCCGCGCTCGCCTGGGTTGCCGTAGGGTTATCCTCAAAGTACCGCGCTGTTTCCCTTGCTTTACCCACCGTTTCCCATCGTTGCTCAATCGTTGCCATTTGTTCCTGGACCACTGCCATTGCCATCCGTTCTCTTTCCGCTTCTTTTGCCCTCGCTGCCCGTTCCGTTGCCGCTTCTGTCTTTTCCTTCTCCTTGCGCTTCCGGTGGGTTGCCGTCACGTCGGGCAAAGATGCACCTATTGCACAGCCAATGCACGACACTGGAAAGATTAGCCCAAGCCCGAGGTGATTAAACTCAACCTTATTGGCCCACACCGAGAGGCTGAGCAATGGCGAGGCTACGATCACAAAGGCCGCCGTGATAATGCCGTGAAAGCGACGATCCTGCTTTAAGATTTTCGAGCGGGTCAGTTCCCGCACCTGGGCCACGACCTGGGCCACCGTCCAGGCCGTGACGATTTCGACCAGCACGGCGGGTAGCCAGTACAGCACGGTCGGGTGGGCGGCGTGGGTATTGAGTAGGTTGTACACCGACCAGGTGCTACACAGCGCAAAGGCCAGGATACCGACGACGGGCAGGGCGCGCAGCCAGTCCACGCCGGTGCTAGTCGGGGCTTTCGCCATCGTCTTTATCCTCTCCTGCTGGCGGTATCTTCGCTCTCTTGATTATCTTTCTCCCATTCCAGCAGGAGCCATTCCTCGTACCTCTCCCTGGGAACGATGTAAGCCCGGACGCTCCGGCCATCGAGGTCAAGCACTTCAAGAATGACGTCCTCATATTTTACCAGTTTCAGGTATTCGGAAAGCCTCGCTCGTAGTTGGCTTGTGCGTATTGAAACCGGGGTGGGACTGTACTTTTTCATTGTGTACCCTCCTGCTCTATGCTGTACTAAACCTGTGCCTATTGTACCATACATTCCCCTTCGCTGTCAACCCCCTGGGAGCATTTTAGCAATTATGGCAAATGCTAGAGAATTACTCGAGTGATGATTTGCCTATTGACAATATGTTAACTATCGGTTATAATGTAGTCAGGTTGAGAGAGTGACTAGAGAAAAGGAGAATCAAATGAAAACCTACCAAATCACCCAGGGGCAACTAGACGATGCGGCGCAGAAAAACCAATCCTATCTATACCCAGGAGTGACCGGGCCAGGGACATACACCTACAGCGAGAACGACAACCTGTACAGCCCAGTAGCAGCCCCCCAGATCACGGAGGAAAACCCCCACGATTTTAGCGCCTCCGGCCTGGGCATTGGCGGCCTCGGTAGCCACGTTGAGCAACTGCCCATCCCGACAGTAGCGCAGATCGCACGGCTAGAACAGATTGAGCAACAGGTGAAATACTGCCGACGCTGCGGCGACAACGACGGCCCATACGGTGACGCCCGGTTCGGAAACGGCGGCGGCAACGTTTGTGATGATTGTTTCTAAATAAAGCAGAGAGGAGAAGAGATATGTGTCATCCAATTAGT
>JBDRGC010000204.1:0-2184 GCA_043818215.1 Chloroflexota bacterium
TAAAACCAACCAATCAAGGATTAGATCAATGACTGTCAGGGTACCGCCTGAAAATTTTCGGGGAAGTCACAGAGGGGGTCTTCTTCACTTCTGTCAAGAAGGAAGACCTGACCTTATGTTGCCCCAAAGCGTTTTTGGAATTTAAAGCGTTTAGATGTTTTAAACAAGAAAGGTAATAATTATAATTAGTTAGGTCGCATTTTGCTATGTAAGCGAAGGGGCGGAGCTGGGTAGGGTGTTGAAAAAGAGAGCTTTTCAAACAGCTATTATTCAAGCAGTGGGGGGTAAGGAAATGCAGTTAAAAAAGCAGGGGCTTCTTGGTGAATAAACTTACAAAACTGCCAACGTCTCGTCACCTCCTATGAAAAAAATATCATTTATATTTGGTACCCGGCCGGAAGCCATTAAACTGTGCCCGCTGATATTGACTACGCGAGCGCAGCCGGACTTTAAGCCGCATGTGTGTGTAACGGCTCAGCACCGTGAAATGCTGGATCAGGTATTGGAAGTCTTTGGTGTTGTTCCTGACGTTGATCTCGCCCTGATGGAACCTAATCAAACCCTGGCAGGGCTGACTTCCAGGGCTATTGCGAGAATTGATGATTATCTGGCAGAGTATCAGCCGGATATGGTGATTGTGCAGGGTGATACCACCACGGTTTTCTGTGCGGCCATGGCGGCTTTTTACCGACGGATACCGGTCGGTCATGTGGAAGCAGGCCTGCGCACTGGGAACAAGTTCTCTCCCTTTCCTGAAGAAATCAACCGTGTGTTAACCACACGCGTTGCGGATTTACATTTTGCGCCTACGCGGGTGTCCCGTGACAATCTGTTGCGGGAAGGTGTGGACGATAAAAATATATTTGTCACCGGCAACACGGTTATCGATGCCCTGCATATTGCTGTGGATCAGGTAAGAAAAGAACCGCCACTGGTACCAGGGTTGCCCGCAGACATGATGGATGGTCAGAAAGAAAAACCGCTGGTTCTTATAACAGGTCATCGCAGAGAGAACTTTGGACAAGGCTTTATCGATATATGTGAGGCGATCTCAACCCTTGCCGAAAGATTCAGCGATACAGCATTTGTTTATCCGGTGCACCTGAATCCGAACGTGCGTGAGCCAGTGTTCCGTTTGCTGGGCAACATGGGTAATGTTCATTTGATTGAGCCGCTCAGCTATCTGCCATTTGTCGCATTGATGAATCGGGCTAAATTGATCCTGACCGATTCCGGCGGTGTGCAGGAAGAAGCACCCAGTCTCGGAAAGCCGGTGCTGGTGATGCGCGATACCACGGAACGTCCTGAAGCGGTTGATGCCGGGACGGTAAAGCTTGTCGGCACTGGCAAGAGAATGATCATTGATAATGTGTCCACCCTTCTAACTGATGAGAAAATCTACAACTCCATGGCTACTGCAATTAATCCCTATGGCGACGGCAAAGCGTGTGGCCGGATAATGACAGCCTGCTCGCAGTTCCTGGACGGACATAAGAAGAATACATGAATGTCAAATCCATAGCATCTACCTGCTGCCCTTCTTTTTTAAGGCCGTTGTTCGGCCGGATCGAGAACTCGCCCATCGGATCCCGCCTGGCCCTGGGCGTGTTCTGGTCTATGGCCGGATCGGTAATCTCGCGCGGCCTGATGCTGTGCGCCACTGTGCTGGTCGCCCGCATGCTGGGTAAGACGGGCTATGGCGAGCTTGGGATGATACAATCCACCGTCGGCATGTTCGGCGTCTTCGCTGGTTTTGGCCTGGGTTTGACCGCCACCAAACACGTGGCCGAATTTCGCCAGAGTGATCCCGAACGCGCGGGTCGCATCATCGGGCTTTCGGGGCTGTTCGCCATGGGCACGGGTGGCGTGATGGCCCTTGGCCTGTTGATCTTCGCCCCTTGGTTGGCCGAGTCCACCATCAACGCTCCGCATCTGGTTGGCGTACTGCGTATCAGCGCACTAATACTGTTCATCAATGCCCTTAATGGTGCGCAGACCGGGGCGCTGTCCGGTTTCGAGGCCTTCAAGACCATTGCTCACGTGAACCTTTTTATCGGTTTGATCTCGTTCCCGATTCTCGTTAGCGGGGCATATTTTGGCGGCCTCACTGGAGCAGTTTGGGCTTTGGCAATCAATCTTTGTTTCAACTGGCTGCTCAACCATCTGGCCTTGCGCAAGGAAGCT
>JBDRGC010000205.1:0-2628 GCA_043818215.1 Chloroflexota bacterium
CACATAGAACACCATTTGTCAATCCCCTTGAAACCAGCACTTATTTTTTTTTACCAATACCAAGATAACCAATTCGTTTTCCAGGCTTGCTTTCACAAAACCACCATCCCCGTCAAATAAACCAATAACCCCAAAAACATCCCAGGCAGTGCTGGAACCAGGCCTGCGCGCCTGGACGTCCACCATCGCCGCCATAGTTCTAAGCCGACAAAGGATAATTCCCATATTTGTGTCTTCCGACCAGTCATCTGCGGCTGGTCATGCCACTACCGGACATGCACAGCGAAGAAAATCTATGACCGGATGGACTTGCACTTGATACACAAACTCCAACACCTGTCCCGCGACTGAAGGAAGTGTCGAAAGAGACGACAACGAAGCAAATGCCCCCACTGTGGATTGCTTTTCATGGATGGCGATGTGTTGGCAGTACATCACCGCAATGGTGATAAGCTCGATAGCGGATGACAATCTGCTGCTCCTCCACGGCCACTGCCATGATGAAGTCCACCGCTCAGGGTGTCTGTGACAGCGTGCCCTTTGGGTATAGAGACCCTGATACTGAGTTATGGTAGGCGGAGGTCTCTCGACCTCCGCCCCCACTTCAGAACCCCGCGTGATGGTTTCCCTATCACGGGGCTCCTCAGTACACGAGCCGCTGTCATCGGTACTCCCTTGCAGGTGATTGCTCACCCACGGAGCTTGGCACTTGCACAGTCAGGGTTGGACTTGCGTCCGGCCTTCGGTGCGCCTTCGCGCCCGTCTAAGACCCAGACTCTTTCTGCACCTGTGCCCTCTCGTGTACCGACCCTACGTCAGCATATCTCAGGCATTACCTTGAGCCTTCGCTTCTTAGGGCATCCTACTCCACCGTGGCTTGCGGTTGGCTACCTGCTCCAGCTTGACCTGAGAGAGCCACGATGGGTTTCCCCGTTCCGTGTGTCCATTTGACGTGACATTAGGACCGTACTTTACGCCGTGTCCCTCGTATCGAGTGGAAACCACATACGGCTCTACTATGTGGCCGAATGGAGACATTTCCCTTTTGGGCCTGCCTATGCTTGCTCTCGCAATCTTCAGCCGTTTGGCAGGTTCTCACTCACGACACTTACGTACCTTCGTCGAAAATCCTGTCCATAGCCACCTGTTCGGGATGTCACCGCTTTCGGCTAGCAGTTTATTCCCTTTCTGCCCTTGCACTCCGACGTTTGATAGCCAGTCGCCCGCCGTAGGGCAGTACTTTCACCCCTCCACCAGGGAGGTAGGGGTTGACCAGATTGAGAACTGATCTCACCTACATGGACACACAGTTGTCAAGGTTCTAAACCTTCCTGCTCATTTTCCCTGACATTCTTTACGAAAGTCGGTTTCGAGCAAACGGGTCGCACGGAGCCGTGTGAGGCGAAAGTCTCATCAGCGCAGCAATCCCTTTGGGAAGCACGGTTCTGTAGTAGGGGAGGGGCGGGCGACCGCTTCTCCTACTATAACTTAGCCTGCGCTCAGTTTTATGAATAGACATTGATATCCTACAAGTATCTGTTCGTAATGTATTCAATATATGCTTGGTGAGAATCACGGTAATTATCTGCCATCCAGATGATTACCTCTTGATAGCTCATTCCATGAATAAATATACCATCAGATTTTGCGACTTCTATGAAGTTTTCGGTTTCCTTTCGATGTTTCCAGCCAGCATAACCCAATGTGTCGTACCACAAATAGAGTAGCCGAAAGTTTGTTTTGCCATATGCTTTCTTCAAACCCAGGATGTGCTTTATCAATTGCGCCCGGTGAAGATATTCATTTTCTTTATCTTTTGGACTTATTGCAATCGCCAGTTTGTGCAGATGGGGAATTTCTTCCCAAATATCTAAACCCAGATATTTTTCTTTCATGCCAGAATGCCCACGACCACCATACGCTTCTGTAAATTTACACTCGATTGCGAACACTTTATATTTTGCCGAGGGGTCATTTTCTATCACAACATCAATATTTGGCCCCATTCTAAATCGAGTATCGATTGGATACTTGGCTTCAAACCGGATACTTTTCGGTATTTTCGTTGTTTTCTTACATAAGCGACAAGCATGTGCTACTTTTTCTGGCTGGTTGATACTTTGCCAGTATTGAAAAATATTTACGCCCAACGCAGATGATGAATGGACCGCTTGCATTTTCGATGGATTTCCTGCAAGTTCTCCGCCATCACCTTCTCTAATGGATTTAATTGTTTCAGAAGATAAAGGCTCAAATAAGTTCTCTTCCAGTGTTTGAGTATAGGCAAGTTTCCCCCGCCTGCCCTTACTCCCAACCAGATCAATCCCATTATTTAGCGCCCACTGGATTTGTTTTGACAAAATGTAATTGTATGTATGTGCTCATATTTCACTCGTAGCAGGCTAACAATGGCGTAACCGGCTTGGCGTGTTTGCTCCGACTGCTGCTAGGCCATAACCAAACTTGGCAAATCGCGCCGCTTACCCTCGGGCGAAGCCCGGTCAGAACCACGCGGTATTAGAATATAGTTGTGGTGGGGCGTGGCAGGCTATGGGATACCCTTTGCGTAAGTTTAGGGTGAGCCCGTCGGGTTATTTGGCCACCCAGCGAACTTCTAGTCTGGGACCC
>JBDRGC010000206.1:0-3328 GCA_043818215.1 Chloroflexota bacterium
CGCTCCATTGGGCCTGCCCATACCAACTGGTGTTCGAACTGCTGAAAGGATAAAGGCTTCATTCATTATGTATTACTCCTTGCCCCGAAGAAGCCCCGAATGAACACTTGCACCTGCGGTGAAAGTGCAGGTGTTCGGGGCTGATACCGGAAACATGCTAAAGCATGTTGAGATACGCGCCGAACCTGTTTGAGTTTCCTGTCGTAGCATCGAATTTCTCATAGCGCACCCGTTTAGGGAGTCGCAAAATTTAAATTATCCCATTTATCCATGTCATTGCGAGGCAGTTTCACCGCCGAAGCAATCTCCCACACGGTCTAGCAGATTGCTTCAGCGGAAAAACGCCGCTTCGCACATCGTCCCCTTTGGGGAATGACATTTGTGGGATAGTTATTTTCTTGCAACTCCCTTAGCTAAATGTCACAAAATGGGAATGCACCCGTGTTAAGGCTTCTGTTCAGGGCTGGATCAACCATGTCCGTTATGCTGATACTAATGGTTTGCGCAAATCCATGTTGGCTCAAGTAGATTTGTTGGCTGGAGAGAGTTATGTCTAAAGAAATGGTTATCTTCCCCCGCACTTACGACTTTCTCTCCTGGCTGCTACCGCTTACGCAGAATTTCCCGCGCAGCCAACGGTTTGTGGTCACGGCTCGTTTGCAGGGAGCGGCTCTGGATTTTCAGGAATTGATTATCGAAGCCAACGCTCAACGTGACAAGCTGAGAGCTGAAAAGCTGCTCGCCGCCGACGCAGAACTTCTCAAGGTGCGGCTTTATTTGCGCTTATGCGAACGCTGGAAGTGGATCACCCCCGGACAGCATAAACACGCCTCGAAAATGGTAGCCGAATTGGGGCGTTTGTTAGGCGGGTGGTTAAAAACAGTCATATACGAGCCGCAAGGCTCGTTATGAGGGGCGCGTCCGAAAGCACCCGGGTGCTGCGCGGCGGTTCCTTCAACAATAATCGCAGGAACGTCCGCTGTGCGTACCGCAACAACAACAACCCGAACAATCGTAATCACAACAACGGTTTTCGGGCCGGTGTGCTCCATATCTTTATCCCTTGCCGGAAATGCAGTGCGGCTCTCGCTGCGCTGCCGAGGCTTTGAAAGATGGCTGGACGTAGTCCTGGCTGTGCTTGCCTGTTTACCCTCTTCCCTCGGGAGCACTCCTATGAGTCTGCTTCGCGAAGGGCCAGGGTGAGGGGAAGCCAGACGAATATAGAAAAGCCCTGCCCGTTCCAGTAACCATACGGCGACCGTCCGGGCAGGGCGACCGTACTTTCCCTTACTGCTTATAAAAACCCAGGAACACGGTTGCTCCGAGCGACCGTGTTCCTTGACCCCGAATCTCTGACTCGCCAAAAAATGAAATCAACGCTTAAATCAACAATCTTCAATCATCATTCTTCGATCACCAACGGCAAATACACAAAATTATCAAAACTAACCGGCGTTCCATTCCGCAAGTAGCTCCCCCGCCCCGTCCCCCACAGGATGCGGGCGTTGGCCGTACCGGGCAGGTCGTAGGCCACGAAACCTGAGTGGGCCGTGTTGAGCACCACTTCCAGGTCGGGGTCGCCATCGATGTCAGCCAGAGTGGGGGCCGGTAACGCGCCATTCCAATCTTCGTTACCGAAATAATCGGGCAGGTCGATTTCGTGGATGGGGTTGCCCAGGTAATCCAGGATATGCAGCTTGCCCGTCTCGTTAGAACCTATCTCCACCCAAGATGTGAAAATCACCTCCGCGTAGCCATCATTGTCCAGGTCGGCGATAGCAGGCTCGGAGGCGAAGCGGACGAATCCTTCCCCGGCGTTATAGACCGGGTAAGGCCAGTTGCCATGTTCGATCTTGTCGAGCCAGAAAACGTGCATAAACCCATCGAAGGATGCAAACAAGATTTCTTGATTCCCGTCCCCATCCAGGTCTGCGACGGCTGGATTGGGCATGGAGAGTTTGATTTCGTTATAGTCCTCGCTTAAAGGCGCGCCGATATCGGTGGGGATGGTCTCCCAGTTGAAACCACCGGTGTTGAAACGGCTACGGTCGGCATTGAAGATGAACAGGCCGTAATATTTAGTGGGATATCCAGGAATGCAGTCGTACACGTCACCGACGGCAATTATTTCAGTGCTTCCATCATTATTGAGGTCTGCAATTGTGCTCACGCCGCGCGAAAAATTGGCCCGGTAGCGCTCCTCCCGCCCGTCTAGTGGGTTGCAAGTACCCCAGCCGCGTACTTCGGTCGTCAGGCTTTCCCACACGCCAACCTTGCCCCAGCCTATATCGCCGTAGATACTATTTGTTGGTATCTGACTGCCATCCGCCTCGTAAGCGCAGATAAAGTGCATATCTGAGGGCACGATTATTTCCCCGTAACTGTCGCCATCTATATCTCCTACGGCAGCGTTGTCGTTGAATACGCCAGAAGCGTAGCCGCTGTCATTTGTCAGTTGGGGCCAGCCCGCTCGCAGAGAACCATCGTGCTCGTATACCCAGGTATTGGTTTTGTTACCTACCCCCGCGCTGGCGATGATTTCCATTGTACCCTCGTTGTCGAGGTCGTAAATCACCAGCCCGCGAAATTCAGTGTCGATGGGGTGTTGCGGCCAACCGGCTTCGAAAAAACCCAGCTGGTTGTAAACTGAGATGTACCCGCCCTCATGCGCGGTGACGATTTCGAGTTGGTTGTCCCCGTCAACATCTGCGACCACGATGCCAGCCCAGGTACGACCCACGTTGCTGACGGTGTCAGGGTCGATGTTGCGGTCGTATCCCGATTTGACCCGCCATTCCAGGCTGCCGGTGGCCCCATCGAGGACTACGATCGAGTAAGCCGACCCGATGATTTCCGCTGTGCCATCACCGTCCAGATCGGCCACCGCGGGGGATGAGTACCAACTGGTCTCGCACCAGGATGAGTAACAGCCGCCGTGCTGCCATTTTAACACCGGCGCCTGGATAGCGGTAGCGGCCTGCGGGGCGGCGCGGTCTCCGCGAGTCTGCGCGCCACCCGTCAATACCAGGCTGATGCTCGCCAGCAGGATCACTAATCCCAAAAATGCTCTCGATTTCATCGCATCACTTCCCTCACCACCTGGCGTGATGTTCCTCCGCAAAGCCAATCAGCCCGTCCAGCAAAATCTCCTCTCCATCGTCCGCCGTCACCCTCCCCGAATAACGCCCGAACATCTGGTGTACCTGGCTGTCGATGACCACCAATTTTGTCGTCGCAGTCCGATCTTTGAAGGGCACGAAATCCAAGTCCAGGCGGCCCTCGTCATCGCGGAAATGCCAGGGCTGCATGAAATCACCGGGGTCGTAGT